>JAGLSW010000144.1 GCA_023135565.1 Candidatus Aminicenantota bacterium
GTTCGCTAAAAACCCGGTCTTTTCCCTATGATATTGAAAGCAATATCACCTGCAGCGTTATTAAATCCCGGCGGTTTATTTACCAGTATCTGCCAAGCAATATCGACCACAATTTCGGGATCATCATCTCCAATAGTACGGTCAAGTGCCAGTAGGGCTACGTCCCGGCGAAATCTTTCCTTATCTTGTGTTAAATCGGATATGAGACTTTGTACCAGTGCTCCTTTTCTTAATGATTCATCAACTCTGTTGACACCAATTCCAATTAAAATCGTGATCAATGCCAGCAGTACACCCGAAATTAATTTGCCGATTATTTCAAGTTTACCCCAAATATCTCGGACATTTTGTTCATCATTACTCATAAAAATCCTCCTTTTCTAATGAAATATGAAATTTATATCGTAAACTCTTTCTGAGTGATTGCATTGTATTATTACCTGATTAGTAAAGCTTAATTTCCTGCCTCAGTGCAGCTTCGATTAGAGCCTCTCAATTTTGAATTTTACATAGCCGTTCTCTTTTCCCTTTTCAAAGTTCTTAATATTCCATTCTGTGACACGGCCAAAATCATCCCAATCTTTTGGTGTTTTGATTCCATCGGTTATGGGCATAAATAAATCGACTTTGAGTTCATCTGCTGAAAAATTTTCGGATATTTTGGTTATACCATAGGCAATTGTAAGGTTCTTGTCTTGTGGAGAGAACATATCGATTAAGGAGTTTGCCGAATTTGTGACCATTGCGGTTAGACCGGCATTTAAATCTGATAATGCTTTTATACTGGCTGCTCCGGCTTTTGCACCTGCTGACAGGATATTGATTATTAGTTTCTCATATTTGTCTATTTTTCTCACAGCACTAATCTGGATTTCCAGGTGAGTGTAGTCTTGAATATTTTGTTTGAATAGGAGTTCTCTTACCGGAAAGTTAAGAAGATCGAATTTTTTTTCTCTAATATATTTCTCCAATATCGTTTTCAATTTATCTAAACTGCGAATTCTCTTTTGCTTTCCCGATTTTATAATACCGAGTTCTTCCATATCTTTCTTCATTTGTGTTGCTTCGCTAATTTCCAGTAAACTTTCCAATTTTTCCAGGTTGTTTTCCGAATAGGAATTTTTATAACTCACTTTTTTATTACCGGTTGGATCTGTCTCATCCAGTTTTTTTAGTTCCAGGGGTCTTATCGATTTTACAGCAGCGACGTTCGGTAAGGGATAGATTAAGCTCGCTTCCATTGTATTGACGCCATTTTCTCTGTCAAAATAACCATTTTCATAAATTTTGATTTCAGATAATTTAATTTTAAATATTTTTGCCATATTTTCTCCTCGTTTTTTGTTTATTATTAAAATTTTGGGTTAAACATGCTATTATCGGTTGTTTTATTCCAATTGAATGCATAAGGTAATTAATGGGATCGATTTTTTTATTTTTAATTTTTGTACTTTATTTAAGTCCGTCATTTTTTTCACTCGAAAAAGTTTTAGCAAGAAGTTTTCCAAAATGCAATATTCAATGAAAAATCACCTCTCAAATAAGACTTTGAAATAATGGGTTTTGGATTCAAATAATTCCTCGAATCGCTTAAACCATTGATAATAAATAATTTCCAGGATTTATCAGGCGCCGGTTTTTCGCGTTTTTTAGATCGGGGATATAAAGAATTTTGAGAAGATATTTTTCGTTGAAGTTGCCTTTTTGTTGCGAATTTTTCATTTTGTTTATAAACTTAGTTTATAGTGTTTATAAACAGTTTATAGTTTTGTGAACCCCGCGGCGCGGGGAACCTATAAGGGGCTGAAAGCTGAATTATGAATGATGAGGGGGCTGACTCTTCCCCGGCCCGGCATATGTCCTATACCGTCCCACAGCCCCTAAGAGTTCGTCGAGTATGCTTTTGTCTCGGTGTGCTCTGTGGCTAAAACAGCCCCTAAGATTTCGCGAATGCCCGTTTGCTGAATGAATGACGAAAACCGAATGACGAAAGCTATTTTTTTTACAATGGGTTGATTTTTTTTCCTTTATTTGATATATATATAACTGGTAATTAGGATTAAAATATGGAAGAAAGAAAAGAAGAAAGAAAAAAAAAGAGGCTATTGTTAAAAATAGGCGAAGATAAAGGTATGATGGTGGATATCACGAAAATGGGGTTGAGAGTTATGTTGGAGAAATTCCCGCCTGGTGAAGCCGTAGATATTAGTTTTAAGGTAAATGATCAAGCTTTTAACTTAAAAGGTACTATCCACTGGGTGGAGATTAAGCAGACTCTCGATCAAGAACCCTATGAGATGGGCTTATCGCTTATAAACCCCGGTGACGATTTTATGAAATTTGTCGAGAGCCTGCCTAAGGAAGCGGATGAAACGGACAAACCGGGAGAAGGTATCACAGTAGGGCGTTGAAATGAGTATGGAATGATGAATTAAAAACGATAAGGCCCCTCCGCTGTCAAAAACCGGCGGTTGAATTTATCCGGGGGCGTTACTCCCGGCGGTCTTATATAAAAAAGAGAATCGAAGTCTATAAAATTAAAGAATCGCAAAAAACGTGCACACTATACAGCGAGGGGCTTTGGGAGTTACAGATGTTTGCCGCGGTAATTGCTTATTAGGTTGGCTGCTGCCAAATTGTTCCCCAAAAACCTTTTTCAGTAAAATGTAGTATAACTCTTTTGCGGAGGTATCATGATCAAAAAAAGAAAAATCTATGCGAATTGTTTTATTTTTTTGGTATTGTTGGTTTTTGCTGCCGTTCTGTGCGGCGGCGAAAAAGAGGAATCGAAATACAAATGGAAGGTTGATGACCTGCTCACCGGCGATAGTATCCGTGATTTCAGCATCTCACCGGAGGGCAAATGGTTGGCCTGGATTGTCAGGAAATGGAACCTGGAAGACCAAAAAACCTACGACGTTATTTACCTTACTTCATTAGAAAAGAAAGGCGAAAATATCCGGTTAACCAGGGGTGAGGATAAATTCAACTCGCTGCGTTGGGTGCCGGGCAAAGAACAGATCAGTTTTAAGACCGATAGGAAATTCAAAAAAACAGGGAAAAACAATATCTGGATCATGAACATCAGGGGCGGTGAACCTTATCCCCTCACAAATTTTAAAAAGGGTGTCGATCGATACGAATGGATCGATAAGGACAACTTGTTGTTCATTTCCAGGGAAGCGGACACCCTTTATGAAAAAGAGAACAAAGATAAAAAAGATACCTCTCAAGTGGTAGAAGATGAAGAACACCGGGTGGTCACCCGCTTGTTTAAGTACAATCTAAAAGATAAAAAAATTACCCGGTTAACCGGTAATCACAAACCCCTGCAGCGATTCTCCCTGTCTCATGACAAAAAGAAGGTGGTCATCAGCATAAGTATGAGCCTACTTTATAAGCAAGACGAGGAAATCAAACCGAGACATTACTTGATGGATTTAGAATCGAAAGAAACCACGGAAATTTTTGCCCGGGAGAACCTCAAACCGCTTGGCATATTTACCTGGGCCAGGGATGACAGCGGTTTCTATGCGCCGCTGGAGTACAGCACTCATCCGAAATATACCCAGGCTTCTGTTGATAAACTGTACTGGTATGACCTGGATACCCGCCGGCACCGGGAGATCGATTTAGGCTGGGATAGGTATGGCAGTAGACTGATTAGTGTTACCGGGGACGGTTTTGTGATGGGTTTGCCGGATGGCGTCCATAATAAATATGCCCGCTTCTATAAAAAAGGGAACACCTGGAAGCGGAAATGGATAAAAAACGACATACAAAAGAATATCTCTTCCATAGAAATGTGCGAAGATAGTAAAACTATGATTTACTCTTATTCTACATCCTCTTTACCCAATAGGCACTACTTGAGTGAATTAAAAGGAGAGCGGTTCATCAAAAAAAGGGAAGTGATGGATTTAAAGTCTCCTTTATTTAAAAAACCGCTGGCCAAAACAGCGATAATCAGATGGAAAGGCGCTTTAGACGATACAGTTGAAGGTATCCTCTATTATCCCTACAAATACGAAGAAGGGAAAAAATACCCCCTGATCCTAATGATCCACGGCGGTCCCAGCGGCGCCGATATGGATTTTTTCAGCGACCGTTTGACTTACCCGGCCCACCTGATGAGCGAAAGGGGCGCATTCTCTTTAAAAGTCAATTACCACGGCAGTTCCAATTACGGCATCGAATTCGGCGAGTCCATTGCCGGTCATTATTATGAATACGAAATACCGGACATCGAAAAGGGCGTCGATTATTTGATCGCCCGGGGAAAAGTAGATAAAGATAGATTGGGAATCATCGGTTGGAGCAACGGGGCCATCCTGGGCACTGCCTTGACCATTCACAGCGGCAGGTACAGGGCAGTCAGCTTAGGCGCAGGCGATGTGAATTGGACCAGCGACTTCGGCAACTGTGCCTTTGGCGTTGCTTTCGATAATTACTATTTCGGCGGCCCGCCCTGGGAAAGAGTGGAACATTACATTGAAAAATCTCCCCTGTTTCAACTGCATAAGGTCACTACGCCCACCCTGATATTCCACGGCAGTAAAGATAGAGCGGTTCCTTATGAGCAGGGCTGGGAGTATTACCGTGCCTTAAAAGTAATCGGCAAAGCGCCGGTAAGGTTTATCTCTTTTCCCGGCGAAGGCCACGGCCCGCGCAAACTGGCTCACCAGCGCAGAAAACTAACGGAAGAGATCGAATGGTTCGAGAAATATCTTTTTAAAACCTATAAAGAAAAGAACGAAGCCCTGAAAAAAGGCAGTCCTTTAGACATGCTGTCCAAATACGAAAAAATCGCGAAGGTAAAAGGGGTTTTCGGCATTCAAAGGAACGGTTTACTCATCCCCGAAGTGGTGGAATACAAGAAGAAGCAGGTAGGCCGGTTCGAGGTCACCCGGGCGCAGTGGGCTGCATTCGATAAAGATTACCGTTTCGCAGAAGGCAGCGGGAATTTCCCCGTCACCAGCATTACTTTTGAGAAGGCGGTGGAGTACGCCCGCTGGTTGAGTAAAAAGACGGGCGAAACCTACCGTTTACCCAAAAAAGATGAGACCGGGGTTCTATATAAAAAAAGATCGGGGAATACCTTCGATTATTGGGCCGGTTATACCTTGAGTCCCGGTGATTATCGCAAGCTGCGCAAGGAGTTGGAGAAATACGGTAAAAAGCCCGTACTGTTAAAGGCAGCCGGCAGTTTTAGTCCTACCGGCAAGACTCTTATTTTCGATTTAGGCGGCAATGCCGCCGAGTGGGTAGAAGTAGGGGAGGGCGAAGCCCGCGGTGGTTCCGCAGAACGTCCCGCGGATGACAAATCGGCAGTCGAAGCCCAGCCCCGTTATACCGGTTTCAGGGTTATTAAAGGTCTAAAACTATGAATGATGAGTGATGAATGATGAGGGGGCTGACTCTCCCCCGGCCCGGCATACGTCCCAGATGTCCTATACCGTCCCACAGCCCCTCAGAGTTCGTCGAGTATGCTTTTCGGTGTTTCTCGGTGCTGCCCTGTGGCTAAGACAGTCCTGTAGTGTTCGCTGCCTTTCCGGTATATGTCCCATAAGTCCTATATGACCTATGCCGTCCCGCCGCGACAAATTTTTTGGGAACAAATCGTCGTTTTATTTCGTTGTTATAATATTGTGATGAATAAAAACTGCGAGGTGTAACAATGAAAAGATTGTATAAGAGTCGTAAGAACAAAGTGGTCGACGGTGTATGTGGTGGAATAGCGGAATATTTTGAAACCGACCCCGTGCTGGTACGGTTTATTTTTATACTACTGGCTTTTGCCGGAGGGTCGGCTGTTATTGCTTATATTGTCGGCATGATTATCATTCCCGCTGCCAGGGTGGGAGAAGGGGAAGCTCCGGCAGGGGAGAAAAAGGAAACCAAACCCGATAAAGTTTCGGAAAAACCGGCGAAACCTGCGCCTATAACCGGAGGTTCTCTGCTGGTGGGAATTGTTTTGATTGTATTGGGAGCTGTTTTTGTAATGCAGAATTTCCATTTTTTCGATTTTTATCCTTATTATTGGTTGAAGCATCATTTCTGGGAATATTTCATCCCCGGATTGCTTATAGTAGTGGGTATCGTTTTAATCACCAAGAGCAAAGAAGAGAAGAAGAAAGATTAATCCCACCCTGGAGGCGGATGGCATCCGCGGCCTATAAGGGGTTAGTACAGGTTGAAAAAAATTAAACTGCGATAGGCGTAAGGGAAAAGACACGCGCCATTCTACCGGCTGATTCCAGGTCTCCCTTACGTAGGGCCTTACGTACTTCATCGAGTTTTTGTGCATCATCGAGGGATAAATATGGAGACCAGCCGTCATCGGTATCGATTAACTCGACGATGACTTCGGCTGCATATTCTCCCTCGTGGACAAGTTTTGTATGTTTTCTTTTATTCATATTACTTTCTCCTCATAAAATCACTTGACCATTTTTTGGGATCTGGCCTGTATGCTGTTACTAAAACAGCAGGTTTAGATTTTCCTTTGGGAATTCCCCAGACTGCATGTATGGGAGCATCCTGTGAATTTTTTTAAATGTTTTGCTCATCGATGCTATTATATCACAATTCCCGGGACATATACACTACCAGACGCGAAGTAACTACCCGGTTTTGGAAGTTCATAGTGGGTTTCACTTTCCGCACCTCGGAGGCCCCATCTATCCGCCGGGGGCTTAACTCATTTTTACCTGGCCCATCAGGCGCAGCAGACGGAGGCGGTGCTCATCAGTAAAGTCACTAAAATGAACACCCATCTCCTGCTTCCTTTCCAGGCAATGTTGGAGGATGTTAATAGATAATGATTCACCAGGGTGAGACGGAGCTTTGAATACGTCAAGATTCAGCGAATTCTTTAGCCGGTTCCAGAGATCGTCGTCCTCTATCCAGGCCGGTTCATAGGCATGCAGGGCAGTGAGAGCGATCAGGACTTCATCGGGAATAATTTCTTCTCCTGTCCCGGCTTCAAGCTCGATAATTCCGAACCTAACTAAAAGGGTGTGTTTGGCTACGGGCAGCGGCTGTGCAGGTAACCTGTAGACCAAAATTAGAATTGCCGGAAGCATAAAAAAAATATTTGAATTTTTTTTTTAAAAAGAATATAATATAGCTTAAAAGGTTTTTTCAAGATTAAAATTGAAAATCCCCAGGTTCGTGGGGAAACGTTTAAGTGTAGTAGCACAAAAAGGAGGTAAACATGGAGATACAAAAAAGGTCCCCGAAAAGGGGCAAAAAATTGCAGGTTTTTTTATTATTAGCCGGAATTTTTCTTTTGGGAGGTATCTATCTCCAGGGGGTCACTTTTCCCGTTAACACCACCAACGACACGGTGGATGCGAACCCAGGGGACGGCACTGCCGCCGATTCCGGCGGGAATTGTTCGCTGCGGGCGGCCATCATGGAAGCCAATGCCCTGCCCGGGGCGGATACTATCACTATACCGGCCGGCACCTACACACTAACCATCAGCGGAGCAAATGAAGACAACTGCGCCGGCGGCGATTTGGACGTCCGCTCCAACCTGACTATCAACGGAGCAGGTCCAAACGCAACCATCATCGACGGTGATGATTTAGACCGGGTCTTTCATATTAGAGGCGCCTGGACAGTGACTATCACCAACTTAAAGGTGCAAAACGGCAGGACGCCGGATGGCGAAACCGTCACCTCATCCAGCAGCTTAGAGGCCTGGGAAATTCCCTCAGAAACGAAATTAAACAAAAGTTTTGATCGAACTTTTTTTACCCCGCGGCGCGGGGAGCCTATGAGGGGCTTTTCAGGACAAGAAAGCTCCTCGCTCAACAAAAGTTTTGATCAAACTTTTTTGAAGGTTCGGTATGCCGATGGCCCCCGGCGAAAAACTCAATGGGGGCGTCACCCGGCAGGGTCGCCGGAGGCAAGAAAAAAAAATAACTTCATGATTGAGGCAGCATCGGCCACTGACGGTGGCTACGGCGGTGGTATCCTGAACCGCTACGGCACACTCACCGTCAATAATTGCAAAATAGTGAACAACGCCACTGGAGATGGCGGCGACTACTTGATATACCTTGGACCTGGGGAATGCGGCGACGGTGGTGACGGCGGCGGCATCTGTAACTTAGACGGCACGGTGGTGATTAACGATTCAGTTGTCGAGGATAACGCCACCGGGGATGGCGGTAACGATTCAGCCGATATGTATGGCGGCTCCGGAGGCGATGGCGGTGGTCTCAGCAATTTCGACGGCACCATGACTCTCAACAATTGTTCTGTGCAAAATAACGCCTGCGGCCACTATGGCGTCGGCTATGAACGGGACGGCAGCGGCGGCAGCGGCGGCGGTATATCCAACAGGCATAGTTCCGGGAATACCGGCACCTTAACTGTTACAGACTGCACCATCAGGGACAACAGCACCGGCGACGGGGGTTGGACAGACGGAGACGCCGGTTCCGGAGGCGGGATCGACAACACCGGAACTGCTCTCGTCGAAAACTGCCTTATCCATCAGAATAGCTGCGGTGAAGGCGCTTTCGATGGACTGGGCGGCGGGATTTGCAACTTCGGCAGCATCCGCGTGTTCAATTCGACTATCAGCGCAAATAGCTATGGCGATACTTCCGAGACTTATGGCGGCGGTCTATTCAACGCCGGCATTACCGGTTTCGCTTTACTTGAAAGCTGCACGGTAACCGGGAATAATCACGACGGTATCTGCAACAGTTGGCCCGATAACTGGGTGTACGGCACTCCCCCTATTTGTGTCTTAAAAATTCACAACACCATCGCTGCCAACAATCTTTTGAGCGCTGTTCTCAACGACTGCGTCGGCAAAATCAAATCCACGGGTTATAATTTAATCGAAGGCCCATCCACTATTTATTATAGTAGTATAGTAGGAAATACAACCGGTAACATCATCGGTTCAGACCCCAATTTAGGCGCCCTGGCAAACAATGGCGGACCAACCCAAACTTTCGCTTTGCTCGGCGGCAGTCCATGCATCGATACCGGGGACCCCGGCGATTACGAAGACACAGACCAGCGCGGCGTGCTCAGGCCGAAGGACGGTAATGGCGACGCCACTGCCCTACCGGACATCGGCGCTTATGAAAAGTTTTCGCCCCTGATCGTCATCACTGCCCCGTTGGCAGGGGCAAAAGTCTGCGGCACTGTCTTGATAGAAGCGGACACCAACACCCGTTACGTGGATTTTAAAATCGACGGCGTCTTATTGCAAACAGTAGACGGCGGTCCTCACACCTGTAGTTGGGACACCTCGACTCAGAGCAATGGCAACCATACCATCAAAGCGGTGGGTTCCGATTCCCCCGGCGGTTCCACTGTTCAGGATCGAATTACGGTCAAGGTGGATAATACGATTATCGCCTTATCTGTTTCCCGTCATGAAGAGAGCGCCTGGCTCATTAGGAAGCAGTATGGAAAAGTCATGTTTACTGTCCAGCACACCGGTAAAACAGCGCCTACCGCTTACCAAATCGAACGAAAAGAAGCAGGCGGAACAACTTTCAGTTTGGTCGAAGAGGTGACCGGCGCGGAAATGGGAGGCGCATCTTACACCTATTATGATCCCCTGCCCAATACTATCACCAGCTATACCTACCGGGTTACAGCCGTTGACAGCGGTGGAGTAAACGTTGGGCGATCAGGAGAACAAACCATATAGAGGTCAAGGATCAATCTTCAATGATCAATTGAGCCGCTTCGCCGCAAGAGGCAGCGGGGGAGCGCTTTTGATTCTAAACCCC
>JAGLSW010000145.1 GCA_023135565.1 Candidatus Aminicenantota bacterium
AAAAGTTTGGCCCCCGGCAGGGTCCTGCCGCGAAGCGGCTTAACGCCTCCCCACGCGCGTGGGGCCGCCGGAGGCAAAAAGAGAAAAAAAATTATAAGGAGTTAAGCAATATAATGAAAACAAAAATATCCAATGTCCCTATTTTATTGTTTCTGGTAGTGCTGTTTATGTTCAGCCTACCGTCCGTTTCCCGGGAAAAAGAAGAAAAACCGGGAGATTTTTATGAAAAAATCGACAGGGAAATACTTTCCTTAATGAAAGACGGTCTTATCCCGGGATTGAGCCTTATTATCGTCAAAGGGAAAGAAGAACCGTTCATAAAAGGTTATGGTTATGCCGACCGGGAAAACAAAATACCGGTTAGCGCGAATACGGTTTTCGAACTGGCATCCTGCAGTAAAGCCTTTACCGGGCTGGCCGCGCTGCACTGTGCAGAGCAGGGCCTTATCGATCTCGACGCCCCGGTAAACCGCTATTTACCCTGGTTTTACGCCCTATTCGAAGGCAAAAAAAACCGGGACGTCACGCTGAAACACTGTTTAAACCATACCAGCGGCATTCCTTTCGGCAGTATCTCTTTGATCCCCGAAAGCGCGGACGCGGATGCCTTGCAGCAGACAATCCGCGCATTATCGGGAATCGAATTGAAAAGTAAACCGGGTCAACGCTTCGAATATGCGACTATCAATTACGATGTAGTGGCCTTCGTCATCGAAACCGTCACGGAAAAGAGTTTCGAAAACTATATGGAAAAAAATATCCTGGCTCCCGCCGGGCTGTCGAACACCCTGGTGGGCGTAGACAAAGAAAACCCACCGGGGCACATGGCCGCCGGTTATAAAACGGGCTTTTTTGCCGCGCGCCGCTGCGACGCCCCGGTATACCGCGGTAACAACGCAGCCGGGTATATCTTATCCAACGGCGTGGATATGGCCCGCTGGCTGCGGATACAACTGGGCCTAATAGAAACGGGATTGGCCCCCCTGGTAGAAAAATCCCACCGCATGGATGACAGCATGCATTTTAACCGGCGCACTCTTTCTGCTTACGGTTACGGCTGGAACATCTACTTAGAGCGGGAGAAACGCATCGATCACGCCGGTAATAATCCCAATTTTACCGGTTTTATAATCCTTAACCCGGTGGAAAAAACCGGGGTGGCGGTCCTGACCAACAGCAGCAGCGCTCTCACCCCTTTTATTGCCGAAAGTTTGATGAGTTATGTCGGGGGAAGAGGCTTCCGGGAACCCGATTTGCAGGGTGACGATCTCGATAACGGCAGCTCTATCGTAGCCATTATGATAGGATTGTTTTTGCTGGCCGTGGTGGTTTTCTGGGTGTCCGTATTTATCGACATAGTTAGAGGTAAACGCACCTTTGCCCCGCCTACCTTGAAAAAAATATTCAAAGCGCTTCTAACGCTCCCGGCTTTTGCCCCCTTCCTGTTGGGCCTCTATTTCGTACCCAAAACCTTAGCCGGCGTCTCCATGCGCACGGCCATGGTGTTTTCTCCCGTCAGTTTCACTGTCGCCATCGCGGCTGTTCTCACTGCCCTGGCAGCCGGGTATCTTACCTCGATCCTCACCGGCCTGTTTCCTCACCGTAACAAATATATCCGGGTCCTGCCTTTCGTATTGCTACTCAGCTTATTGGCCGGTGTAGCAAATGCGGCAGTCATTTTCCTGGTTACCCGGTCGGTATTCAGCGAAGCCGGGCTCTTTTATCAATTGTATAATTTCGGTCTCGCTTTTTGCATCTATATAACCGGCCGCAAATTACTGCAAACCAAACTTATCCGCATTACCTTCGACCTTATATACGACATGAGGTTGGACCTGCTGGAAAAAGTCTTCTATACCACCTACCAAAAATTTGAAAAAATCCAGAGAGGTCGCGTTTTTGCCACGTTGAACGACGATACCGGGCAAATCGGTAACTCCGCCAACATCCTGGTACAATTGGTTACCAGCGCCGTTACCACCATGGGCGCTTTTTTTTTCCTGGCCACCATCGCGTTTTGGGCCACAGCCGTTACCCTGCTGGTGGTGGGAGTGATCGCCACTGTCTACACCATCGTAACTCACCGTACCCAGATATATTTCGAAGAAGCCAGGGATACCCAGAACATCTACATGGGATTGTTGAACGGCATGATCGACGGCTTCAAAGAACTGAGCCTGCAATTCCACAAGAAAAGAGAATATAGGAACGACGTTGCCCGCGCCTGCGACGATTTCCGTAAAAAATTGAGCACCGCGCTGATCAAATTTGTTAACGCCTTTCTTATCGGCGAATCGCTGCTTATTATCGTCCTGGGAGCCGTAGGCTACGGTATCCCGCGGTTATTCCCCAACATCACCCCAGTCACCCTGATGGCCTTTATCATGGTGCTTCTCTTCCTAATCGGGCCCATCAACGCCATGTTGAACGCCATCCCCGCCATTATGCGCATGCGCGTAGCCTGGAACCGTATCAGGGGATTCAAACGGGATATACCGGCCAATATCGATCCTAAAGTCTTAGAGGGCATGGACCACGAGAAACCCCGGTCCGTGGAAACCATCAGCGCCAAAGGATTAAAATTCACCTACGACGCGGTTGACGACGTGGAAAAATTCACCGTAGGCCCCATGGATTTCGAAGCCCGAAAAGGTGAAATCGTGTTTATCATCGGCGGCAACGGCAGCGGCAAAACCACCCTGGCGAAACTGCTGACCGGCCTGTATCACCCCGACGAAGGCAGCATCGAAATCAACGGCAAAGCAGTCGATAATTTCCGCCTGGGCGAGCATTATTCCGTAGTATTCGGGGATTTCCACCTTTTCGCGAAACTCTACAACGTAGACCTAACCGGCAGGGAAGAGGAAATCGATGATTACCTGGAAATGTTACGCCTGCAAGAAAAAGTTGTGCTCGAAGATAATGAGTTCAGCACCATCGAACTTTCAGGCGGGCAAAGGAAACGCCTGGCCTTGATGCAGTGTTATTTGGAAGACTCTCCCATTTACCTGTTCGATGAAGTGGCAGCCGACCAGGACCCGGGGTTCCGGCGTTTTTTCTATCGCGAACTGCTGCAGAGAATGAAAGAAGAAGGAAAAATAGTAATCGCTATTACCCATGACGACCACTATTTCGACGCGGCCGACCGGGTCATCAAAATGGATATGGGAAAAATAGATATCATCGAAGACAGCCGCACCCTCAAATTGACCCGGTAAATGGCCGGGAATCTCTACAAATCTTTGATAATAGGCGTTTTTGCTTATTCTTAAATATATAAAAGACTAAACAGGAGTGAATAATTCTATGGAAAAATGTAAAAAATTATTTTGTCTGGTTTTATTGGGAGTATTTATACTCATGACCGCGGCAGCCTTTGCCGCACAGGAAACTGAAAAGAAACCCCACCGCATCCCGAAAGTGACCTCGGGAATTCGCCTGGACGGTGTCCTGGATGAAGATGTGTGGAAAGAAGCCCTGGTACTGGAGCTCAAATATGAAGTTATCCCCGGTGACAGCATCCCCCCCCCGGTGCGGACGCAAGCCCTGCTGGCTTATAACAAAACGCATCTACTGGTGGCCTACCGCGCCTATGACCCCGACCCGACGGCTATCAGGGCGCGGATAACGGACCGGGATAATATCCAGGGAGACGACTTCGTCGCCATAGTACTGGATACTTTTAGCGACAACCAGCGGCGCTACATCTTTTTTTGTAACCCCCTGGGCGTCCAGAAGGACCTTATCGAAAGCGACTCCGGGGGCGGCGCCGAATGGGACGCCATCTGGAAGTCCGCCGGGAAAATCACCGACTGGGGCTATGTGGTAGAAAAAGCGATACCTTTTAGTTCGCTGCGTTTCCAGCATAAAAAAGGAGAACAAGTATGGAGTTTCGATTTGATACGCGCTTACCCGCGAAACGTCGCCCATTATATCGGTTTTTTTCCCCGGGACAGGAATAACAACTGTTACATGTGCCAGGCGGAAAAGCTTGTGGGCTTCAGCGGAGTAGTCCGGTCTAAGAACCTGGAACTGACTCCCACCTTAGCGGCCCATTTAACCCAGGAACGGGAAAATTTCCCGGGCGGTGAATTTGTCGAAAAAGACAGCAAATTAGAACCGGGGATTACCGCCAATTGGAGCATTACCCCCAACCTGACCCTGTCCGGCACCGTGAATCCCGATTTCTCCAATGTAGAGGCGGACATCGCCCAGTTAGATATAAATAAGCAATTTGCCCTCTTTTACCCGGAAAAACGCCCCTTTTTCCTGGAAGGGGGAACCCTGTTCAATACCCGGTACCAGGCCGTTTACACCCGGGCCCTGGCAGACCCCAACGGCGGCATCAAGCTGACCGGGCAAGAAGGCGTTCACGGCATCGGTTTCTTTTCCGTACACGACAATTTAACCAATATCCTGATCCCCAGCAGCCAGGGGTCCACCTGGGCGTTCCCGGATATGAGCACACTGGGCACCGTGCTGCGCTATCGCCGGGATATAGGGAAAGCATCCAATATCGGCGTGTTGGTAACCGACCGTGAGGGAGAAGAGTATTTTAACCGTGTCGCCGGTATAGACGGTAACCTGAGGCTATCGACCAAAGACCGGGTATTGTTTCAATTTCTCGGTTCCCAAACCCGCTACCCCGGCAGTATCGTCACAGCCTACAACCAGCCGGACGGCAATTTTTGGGGCAGCGCCCTGGATGTCCTCTACACTCATGTGAGCAGGACTTTTCATTGGCATGTGGACTATCAGCATATCACGCAAAATTTTAGAGCCGACTTAGGATTCATGCCCCAGGTGGATTATCGCCACTTGAGTTTAGGTTTGGGGCACAGGTGGTTTCGTAATCCCGGGCATTGGTTCACCCAGATGAATTTCAGCGGCACCTATCAACTGGAAAAAAACACCGGCGGAAATTTGTTATTCGAGCAATTCATCATCAGGTTTAACTATGCCGGCCCGCTGCAGTCCTTTTTAAACATGGAAACTTACCTGGGGAAAAAGACCTACCTGGGTATAGAGTTCGACAATAACGTAATTCTTTACAATATCGGGTTTCAGCCTTCCAGGTCTTTTGTCTTTGCCGTTTTTGGAAAGTTCGGCGACCAGATAGACTTCACCAATGTGCAGCCCGGTAAAATTTTCAACCTGCGTCCTGCCATGCAGGTACGATTCGGTTCGCGTTTCCTTTTTGATTTCGGGCATACTTATGAAACGCTAAAAGTAGAAGGCGGCCGGTTGTACAAAGCCAATCTAACCAATTTGAGATTGGTTTATCAATTCAACAAGCGTTTTTTCCTGCGCACCATGTTCCAATATATAGACCAGAGGTTTAATGCCGCGCTTTATCCTTTTGCCCTTAATCCAAAATACAACCACCTATTTTCTCAAATTCTTTTTTCTTATAAAATCAATCCTCGCACTGTATTGTTCATCGGTTACTCCGACGACTATTTCGGCTTCCAGGGGATCACCCTCACCCAGAATAACCGCACCGCATTCATTAAGATCGGTTATGCGCTGCGCATGTAACGCCCGCGGAGCGGTTTCGTCCAATAGTTACCTTCGATTTTATTGGATTACATCGTTAATTCATAATATAATAATAGTAGTTTTTCATGATGCGCGCCTCACCCGGAGACGATGAAATTAACAAGCCCACTCGCGTAAGGGGACGTTGAGCGGTGGCGCTTTTCGACGAGCTAACACACCCCGTCACTTC
>JAGLSW010000146.1 GCA_023135565.1 Candidatus Aminicenantota bacterium
TAAATTAAGTTATAGTGTGTTGTTTTGCCGAATTTGGCGGTAATGGATTACTCCAATTATTTGGATTAATTTTGTTATTATGCACCATTAGGTAACACACTCAGTTACACAGTCAAAAGAAAACTACCTCTATAAATCGCCGGAAATCGGGGTAAATCCGTGAACATTTCAACCCAAGTTTCCAACGAAATCCAACAGAAACCGACCCGGTTTTTATCAAAAAAAAGTATACTCCCTTTAGACTAAAATTTCAATCCATTTCAAAGAGATTTTTTTGATAACGTATAATATTTTTCGCATATTTAAGATTTGGGATATTCCCCTAAAGAACTGGAAGTTGTTAATGGTTTTGCTTGAAAAGAACATTAATAGAGGAGAGTTCACAGCCAAGTGTTTGACAAATTGAATAAATTTTATTAGAATTTAAAGGCGAGGTAATGAAATGCGAGAAATAAAGACATTACTAGATTTGTTCGATCAACAGTTTGCCGAAAGCATTGAAAGTTTTCGAAAAGTGATTTTGACACATTGGCATTATTTAAATCCACTGAAAGAGTATTCCAATCCCATAGAAAATTTTCCATTGCCTGGGAGCAAAAAAAAAGTGCCAATTTTTGCACAAACTGAAGACGGAAGACCTATTTTAATTGTTGTAAAACATGGAGGTAAAGGAGCGGAATCCCGGCTTTTAGATTTTGAAAGACTTTTAGCAGAAAAATCTGAGCTTATCTCCATTGGAAAAAGTAAGGTATCTATGAAGCACAATAGAATTCGTTATTTGGCATTCAACGAAATTCTCTACAGCGTGAATGAATATGGTTTTAACTTTTTCACACAAGAGGAATTCAAAAGAAAAGGGCATAGCTTGATAGAGCAGGGTATTATTGAAGGTGTGGAGATGGTAGCGCAAGCTCATTTTGACCGTTCTAGACAAGCTGCAAATGGCCAAGTTGAACACCCTCCTTTTTCAGAGTACATGAAGCATTGGATATACTCCATAAAAAATGGCAATTACGAAAACATTTTTGAAATGGGGCAGATTGCATCTCTGATTCAAAAATATGGATTGCCTGACCGTCCGAAAATGAAACCTGGAACAACATACTGGTCCGAAACACGTAACTGTTATTATTAAGAGGATATTGGATGGAAGAATTATCAAATAGTTTAGCGCTTAAAGAGTCCGGCTTGCATTCAGATTCAGAACGCATGGATTTTGTCAAAACTGTTGTGGAAAGAATAATCTGTAAATCTTTTTCAACTGAATTTGAGCAAGACAAAAAAGTGTCTCACACAATAAGAAGGGAGCGTTACATAAGAGGAACGCTAAAGTTATCAAATAAAGATTTCAGATAGAGGTTTGAAACATGAAATATTTTGATAAAGTTATTTTCCGGAGGGAAAAATGATGGAATATCGAACAGATTACAGCAATCATGTCCATTTGCTTCTTGTGAGTGTCTCAAAGCATCTTTATATTTTAAAAAACCGCACGCTGAAATACCAGAAGAAAAAAATGGATTACAACCTTAAGAATTTAAAAAAAGCAGACAGAGAACTCGTGGTGCACTATTTTATCGCAGACCATCTCAGTGGGACATTTTATGGGGAGATTCATTCATCCCATAAAATGATCCCGGTTGAAGAGTTTCTTTACCGGGCTTGGTCGAAAAAAGAAAATTTCCCATTCTGTGGTATGCCTACCATACTTTCTGTCCCTAAGACGATTGAAAGTAAGGAGCTTATAAGCCTTGTTTTGGGTCTGGGAATTGAACCAATTAATCCTTCTGGGGGATTTATGGCGGGTGTTAAGCACCTACAAATATGGGAAAGAGCCATCCAATATGCAAATTTTATTTTGCATATATCTCAACCAACTTTTGAAAAAATCCAAAAGTCTAATCTTGAGCTATGTAAATGGGAATCAGGAATGCAATTGAGAAGAAATGACAAAGAAATAGGAAAAAAGGTTGACGTATGGGAAGGAGGTATAAAAGAATTGAACTTGCCTCCACTTTACGAGGAATTCATGAGTCTTTGTAAGAATACGGTTGAAAAAGAATCGATTATTTATCCCTCGTTGAAGTTTGAGGTATTTACAGGCGAAGACGAAGGAGATGATGGTGTTTTCATTTTCGGAGAAGAAAGAAGAGAAATAATTGAAAGATATTACGACCTTAATGAGGCATTGAATTTCGGAGAAATTAGGGGGCTTAAATCGAAAATAAAGAATCTCATTGGAGATGACCCTATTTTCATTGGAGCGCATGAACTAATGGGGCATTTTAAGTATATGAAAGGGAATTTTGAGAAGGCACTTAAATCATACAGTAAAGCTGTTAAAATTGCGGATAACATTATACCTAAAGGATTTAACGGTTTTATCTTTGATGGTGAGATCGATAATAGATATTTTCTTCGGTCACTTCATGGATTGGGACTATGTTATCTTAAGCTCAAAAAATTCCGTGATGTTGTCGATTCTTGTGAGCGACTTCTCAAGTACAGTCCAAGCTACAGTAGTGATGTGTCGTACATTCTTGGAGTGGCGTACATATATTTAAATGAGTTAAGCAAAGCCAGGGAGTATTTTTCAAGGATGCTTCACTATTGTTACTCAAATGTTTAATGCTTAA
>JAGLSW010000147.1 GCA_023135565.1 Candidatus Aminicenantota bacterium
GAAGAGGGCGAAAAACAAGTGGATCAAAGGAAGATCGGGAAAATTGAATAATGCTTAAGGCAACAGTATTGGGCGGCCCTGCCGGGGGCCAAACTTTTGAAAAAGCTTGAACAAAACTTTTGTTTAAAAAAGCGAGAAGCGCCCCCCTACAAAAGCTTTGAATTTATCTTTTCCCAAAACTGAACACTTACAAAAAAGGTTACTATCCGGTTTTAGGAAAATTGATCTCACGCAGTTCATATTTCATTCACGCCCGTTTCGTCCCCTCACCGGCTGCTCTAGACCCGGATGCCGGGCAGCAGCTATCCTTCGACAGCCGACTTAATTTTCTTCTCCCTTATCTTGCGGTGCGAAGCTGTCCACAGCACTTTGTCGTTATCATCGACTATAATCACCTGGGGCGACTCATGCCCGATGCCGTATTTTTCGACCACTTCATTAGACCTCTGCCGGCTGCCGATCACATCGATCATTTCATATTCTATCTGCGCGGTACTGTCTTTTAAAAAACCGTCCATTTCCTGTTTGGCCCTGAGACTGACCGGGCACTTGTATGAATGCTTAAATATGATCTTCATCTTTGTCAATCTCCACCGGCTTTCACAAATATTTTCGTGCCGCGGGGCAAATTACTAAAATCCTTCACCTGGTCGCCGGTTAACAACTTTTTGCCCGGCAAAAAATATACGGTCTCCTTGCTATCGTAGGCTTTCCCGGCAATCCCCCAGGCTGTTTTCCCTTTGCGGGCCCGGAGAAGCACCGGCCCGCGGTAGCCGATAATAAGCTTCGTCCCGGGAGGCAGGGAGTCCCAGTCCCGGATACGACTGCCCGACCTGATCTTACCGCTGGGTAAAAAATAGATGGTGCTGGGTTGGCGGTAAGCAGCACCGGCAAAACTCCAGGCCGAATAATCCTTGTTAAGCAAAAAAATCGGGCCTTTTTGCTCTTCCCGGTCTAAGGGCTGGTTAACCAATACCTCGGTGCCGGTAGGAAGGTGATCCCAACCTACTGCTTTCTCTACCCGGTCACCCCTGATAGGATCCCTGCCGGGCAATATATATATGGTAGTGGGATTATCGTAATCTTCCCCGGCAATATTCCAGGCCGTATTACCGGCAGCGATGATATTAGAAACCGCAGCGGCCACTTTTGCCGCAGCCGGCGGAGCGGCAGTCACCTTTACCTGCGGAGTCGCCCGGGCAGCAGCCGGTTCTTTTTTATAATTGTAAAATATCTTCGCAATTTGCCGGTCCGCGGTCAAACGCCCAGCACCGACATCCGGGTCATAAAGCCAACGTTCCCTTAAGCCGGCTTTCAGACGATCAAAATTAAGGGCGCAGCGTTTCCTGCCCCGGTGCGATCTTTTAAACCACCTATTTTTTTCCCCGTAAGAAACCTGGCAGTGGGTCAGTATATTAATATCCGGGACGTGGTATATCCTCTGCAATTCTTTGAGCAGCCAGGATAAAGAACGGTACTGCGCGGCGGTGATTTCGTCATAATGGAACCCTACCAATTCGATCCCTAAGGAATGGGAACTGATGTCCTCTACACCATCCCACATACTGAGCCCGGCATGATCCGCCCGGTATTTATGACTTAATAGGCGATAAATTTGTCCATTCCTGGCAATTGTATAGTGGGCATGACCCCCTTTCGTCCGGTAACTTTTACCTATCCGCTTCCCCTTTGACAGCGTCCGCAGCGTACTTTTTAACCCTGCTTCCGACGTGTGAACGATGATAAACCGCGTACTTGAACGTTTCCCTTTTTTAAACGCGGGATTCAAATGCTTCCTGTAATCCTTTACAAATAAACCCGCTGCTTCTATAAACAGCGTCGATAAGAGCGGCCATACCAAAAGAAAAACAAAAAGGTATTTCGCGACCTGAGCAAATTGCCGGGAAACCGGCGCGTTTTTATTATTCCGCTGTTCCACCATTTCTTAAGAACATTCCAACTTTCAATTGCTCATAGGGGCAATATTCTTTCTATTGCCGTTTAAGCTGACAAGCGATCTACTCACTTTTCCAATATAAGAGGTATTGTTATACTTATACCCGTTGTTGTAGAGATGCAGCGCCCGCTCCATATTTCCATTGGATTCTATAAAGTACCTTTTTAAGATTTGCAGCCCCAGGTCGATATTGTAATCGATATTTAGGATATTATCTTCATCGATAGATAACTCATTTTTCCAGACTGAGAGATTCACTTGCATAAGACCATAAGCACCGGCCCATGAAATCGCATTCGGGTTGTAATTACTCTCTACCTGTACGATACCCAGGACTAAGTCGGGATGAAAACCATACTGGTTGCTTTTTCGATACACGGCATCTACAATTTTAGAAAATTTGGGGTACTTTTTCTCGTAGGCATTCAATTTATACTCGAGAAAATCATAATTCTTCAATTTCCAATTATCGGAACTAACCTTTTTTTCTAATTGCATTACCTCGTTGGACATCATATACAGCGCCTGACGGTTCTTTAAATAGTTGGAATTGAAATCGGCCAACGCCATCCATAACCCGGTCAATCCTACAACCAAAAGGATAAGCAGCGTATAAACAGATTTTCTTAAATTTTGTTTTAACATAGTCTTACTACTAGTTTTTATTCCCATAACTCATATTATATAACAAATTCAATAAAAAAATCAAATTTTATCGACAAAAAAAGATAATTTTTTGCAATTTTACGGCGCTCACACCCTAAAAACGGACGCCGTCCGCACCCTATGATGGCCTGGGAACTGCATTTCCGCCCAGTTTGGACAAAAAGTTTGTTTTTTAGCAAACT
>JAGLSW010000148.1 GCA_023135565.1 Candidatus Aminicenantota bacterium
AGGCTAAGGAATTGAAAGAAAAATATCTGTAAACAAATTATCCCCGCAGCTTTACCCGGGTGGCCGGTTTAATCGACGAACCACCGGGTAACCGGGTGGGGTAAGCAGTTAGAAGAAACTAAAACAAACTTCTTAGTCAACCTCTAATCAGCTATTCAATTCTCGGACAGGCTGCTGGGTTTAGAGGGAATCGAAAGTCTTCCGGCTGTCCGCTGGAAATTAGTGAATTTAGAAAAAATGCCGGAAGCAAAACACCGTAAAGCTTTGCAGGATTTAGAAAATGTTCTTAAATTGTAACAAAACTTTTGGGTACAGGTAATCGTGATGGGCAGCGAATAAGCTGCTAAACTCCCACTCAAATATAGAAGCCCTCATGTTTTTTCGCATATCCCGGGAAAGTGGTGTCGTTTTTTCACAAAATTGAGAGAAAACACTTGCACTTTATCTTTTATATTTAACTGCCGGGATTCTCCTGCCGGAGGTATGAGTTTTTTAGGTTACAGGCAAGCCGCCTTCGATTCTTTGATTTTAAATATTTGACTTTAGTTGCATTTTGTGCTAAATTGTCAACTATGAGTGGACTAAGCGGAAACAAATTAAACCAACTGGTGCTCAACTGGCCCAGGGGAACTGTGTGTACAACAGGGTGGTTGAGAAAACTGGGGTTCAGTCGTCAACTAATCGAGAGGTATAAAAAAAGCAGATGGTTGACTTCAATCGGGCGGGGGGCGTATAAACTCACTAACGATCCGGTAAGTTGGCCCGGCGCGGTGTATGCAATCCAGGAGCAGCTTCATTTGCAGGTTCACCCGGGCGGAAAAACAGCATTGCAGCTAAAAGGTCTGGCTCACTTTGTTCCGGCAGAGCTAAAAGAAATATTTCTTTTTGGAACCCGTCCGCAAAAATTGCCGACCTGGTTCAAAATATATGATTGGGCGGTTGATGTCAGTTATTCGTTGACCAATTTATTCGACAAAGGTTTAGGTCTAAGTCAACACGATTTCGGTTCTTTTTCTATAAAGGTGTCCGCAGCGGAAAGGGCCGTAATGGAAATGTTATATTTAGTGCCTCAGAAACAAACATTAAATGAAAGTTCTTTAATCATGGAACATTTGGTCGGGTTACGCCCCACTGTTGTACAGGAATTATTAGAGAATTGTAATTCTATCAAAACAAAGCGGCTTTTTATGTTTCTGGCAGAGAAGCATGATCATCAGTGGATGAAAAATTTAGACCTTTCGAGGGTCAATCTTGGCCCCGGGAAGATAACGATTGTCAGCGGTGGAGTATATGACAGTAAATACAAAATAGTTGTTCCCCGCATATCGGGATAGAAGATGTTAACGGGAATATATTCTAAACAAGCCGGGTTGGGAGCTGCTAGGTTTAGAGGGAATCGAAAGTCTTCCGGCTGTCCGCTGGAAATTAGTGAATTTAGAAAAAATGCCGGAAGCAAAGCACCGGGAAGCTTTGCAGGATTTAAAAAATGTGCTTAAATTGTAACAAAAAATTTGGGTACAGGTAATCGTGATGGGCAGGGTATAAACTGCTAAACTCCCACTCAAATATAGAAGCCCTCATGTTTTTTCGCATATCCCGGGAAAGTGGTGCCGTTTTTTCACAAATCTGAGAAAAAGTCGTACCACTTTTTCACAAAATTGAGAAAAAAGCCTTGCACTTTCCGGTTGTTTGTGATAATATCGGTTTTATGAAGAGACACATAACGGAGCAATTAATAGAGTGGAAAAGTAAAAAGGACCGCAAACCCCTGATCCTAAAAGGCGCCAGGCAGGTAGGCAAAACCTATTCCTTGAAAGATTTCGGCAGGGAACATTTCCCGGTTTGTCATTATATAAATTTCGAGGAGGATGAACAGGCAAAGAGAATTTTCGAGCCGGACTTGAAACCCGGAAGAATTATAGATGAACTAAGTTTTTATTTGGACACTTCTATTAATATAGAAAATGATCTACTTATTTTCGATGAGATACAGCACTGCCCCCGGGCCCTGACCAGCCTGAAATATTTTAGCGAAGATTTGCCCGGGATAGCTTTATGCAGCGCCGGTTCCCTTTTAGGGCTTTATTTCGGGGCCGGTTCTTTTCCTGTGGGGAAGGTTGATTTTTTGAACATGTATCCCATGAGCTTCAAAGAATTCTTATTGGCTGCGGGAGAGCAGAGGTCTTATGATTTTCTCGATCGATGCTGGTTAGGTTCGGAAATTCCCGCTGTGGTTCATTCCCGGCTGTGGGAATTATTAAAAATTTATTTTATAACCGGTGGACTGCCGGAGGTTGTCAAAATATATAATCAAAGCGAAAGCGGTTTATTTACAGCGCTGCAGCGGGTTCGCGATAAACAGCAAAGCTTAATATTGGCATACCAGGCCGACATAGCCAAACATGCGGGTAAAGAAAACTCCATGCATATCAACCGGTTGTGGAGAAATATCCCGGCGCAATTAGCCAGGGAGCAAAACGGCTCTGCTCCGAAATTTAAGTTTAAAGGAGTCATACCGGGCGTCAAGGGGTATTCGCGGCTGGCAGGTGTAATAGATTGGCTTTCAACGGCGGGGCTAATAATAAAAACCCACATCGTCAACTGTGGGCGACTCCCTTTCTCTGCTTATGCGGAAGGAAATGCTTTCAAACTATATTTTTTCGATGTGGGCATATTAGGAGCAATCAGTAATTTGCCGCCCAAAACGATTATCGACTATGACTACGGCTCATATAAAGGGTATTTTGCGGAAAATTTTGCCGCCCAGGAGTTCTTATGTTCCGGTGCGGCGGAGCTTTTTTGCTGGCGGGAAGGGACGGCGGAAGTGGAATTCTTAAGAGAGTTCGATGGCGAAGTGATTCCTGTTGAAATAAAATCGGGCTGGGTGACCCAGGCCAAGAGCTTGAAAGTTTTCGCCCGAAAGTATTCTCCCGGGTGCAGGATAGTAATGAGTGCAAAGAATTTGTTTATTGACCGGGAGAACCGGGTGCACCGTTATCCTTTGTATTTAGCTGGTGTAATGCTTCATGATAGCTCTATTTTATCAATGATAAGAGCGTCTGTCAACAGGAACTTAAATGAGACCTGATGTTTTCTACATGGTTGGCATGCCCCAATCTTTGCCCGCGGAAAAAACCGCCGCCCACGTTAATGCCCACTACTTCTCCTTTTTTATCTAAGACCGGGGCGCCGCTGGTATATTTAGGCCGTTCGGATTCCATGGCCTCGAATCTAAATACAAAAGTACGCCCGGTTTTTTCTACTACTACTGCTGCCTGGGTACGGATTGTAGCCTCCCCCGGCAGTTTTGCCGCCAACCATACCGGTTCGCCCACACCGGGTGTTTTTTGAGCCAGGGGCGCGGGATTTAAAGCCCCGGGATTTTTTACGAAGAAAGCGGCAATATCCCGGTGGGAACAGGGTTCTTCATCGCCGCGGCGGGCATTGGGCAAAACCAGCATGGGAGCCGCGGTTCCTAAAGGCGCCATCATCCAGTTGGCAGCGAACACATCGTAAAACTGCACTTCGGAGATAGCTCCCGGCATTTCCCTGCCGGTATAGTTTTTATTGTTGTCTGTGCAGTCGAAGCCTTTTTTTTTGATCATTTCGTCCATGACGTGGAGGGCGGTCAGCAGCAGGGGACTGTGGTGTCCGGCTGCGGCGACTAAAAATGCATAGCCGCCGATAGCGGCGTCCGGCCCGGAACAAAAAATAGGTCTCACCACGAAGTGATCCGGCACCTGCGGAGCAGGGACCGCCGGTAGGGGGATTTGCAGCCACTTTTCGTATAATCGGGCCGGTTTCCCCTGCACAGGGTTGAAGTGGTGTGTTTTTATATCCATGGCGGCAGCCGGGGTGTCTTCCCGGGGATGTTGGATTTCGCCCTTTTGGAATTTTTCATAACACTTTTCGCACAGGTCGTTATCCGGGCCCGCCGGGCATGAAGTACACTCATAGCGCAGTCCTAGGATAGGGGCGGAGCCGCAGTTAAAGCAGTGGTTCCACAGGTGAACTAATTCTTCGCCGTCACTGTGTGAAAGTTTCGTTTTTTTGTTGGGATTGTTTTCATGAGGAAGCATCTTTATACCACCTTTTATGGGCTGCTGGCACTGTCCGTTTATCTTTCTTCTCTTGAAGGCATCCTGAAGTTTTCGATTTTGATAGGGTCCTGGAGAAAACGGGAAAACCGTCCGGATTTTTTCGCGGGAGTTTCGACAAAAGGAAAAACAATTATTTCGACTTTTTTATTCCTGGATTGCTCCGGGATTTCTATCACCACTCTACCGGAATCTATTTCTCTAATTGCTTCCATTTTATGCTTCTATCTGTCGTGTTTTTTTTCTCAATAAATAGTTGTAGTATATTTTACTCTATTTGTCAACTCCATTTATTATAAAAACCGGGGCTTAATCTCGAAACATCCCGGGATAATTTTTTCCTAATGCAGGATTACGGTTGTTTTTTTTACCTGCATTACCGTCACGCAAAAGATGGGCTTTTATAGTTGCAATCACAGGGACTTTATATTAAAATAAGGACATGAACGCAAACCGATTATTTTTAGAAGGATATA
>JAGLSW010000149.1 GCA_023135565.1 Candidatus Aminicenantota bacterium
TTTTGATAATTTAGAATCAAAAGCGATTCCTGCCTCTTTATCCTTCGTGCCCTTCGTGCGCTTCGTGGTAAAAATAAACCTCGTAGTAATTTGAGTAAGCCCGTCAAAACGCGATCACCGTTTCTCCGACTTTGATGGCTTGACCGATTTTCTCAGCCGCCGGTTTACCTAACTCTTCGGGAACCACCAAAACAATAGTAGAACCCATCTCGAAACGGCCCATTTCACCCTGTTCCTCTACTTCTAAATCAAGCTCCTTCCAACGCCCGTCCCGTTTGATTTTATCTATAAAAAGCATCTTGATGCTGCCCACAAATGTAGCGCCTACAGCTACCGCAAAAACAGGCAGCCCGTTACTCTCAAAACGGGTGACGATGCGCTCGTTCCTAATAAAGAGCTTTTTTATTAAGGTCATGCCATGGGAGTTTACAGGGAAAAGCCTGCCCCGCACATGACAGTAACCGGTTATTTTCCCGGAAACCGGGTAATGGAAACGATGATAGTTGTAAGGCGAAAGGTAAATAGTGGCTACATGCCAGCCGCGGGAAAAATCAAGCTCCCGGCGCAGCATTTTGGAAACAGGGTAGTCTATCCCTTTTACCTGCACAGCCCGGTCTTCATAAATAGTTTCGACATTTGAGAGCACTCCGTCGGCTGGCGAAACAATCCCGTCCCCCCGCGGTTTCAAGGGCCTCTTCTGCGGGTCGAAGGGCCTGATAAAAAATTCCCCCAGGGACGCATAATCTCCTGCTTCCCCCTGGTAATCGTCCATTTCGATTTTGTAGAGGTCTTTAAAAAAGTCGATGAGCTCCCTGACCAAAAAACGGGGCCGCCTGAGCCGCATCACCCTGCCGTAAAGACGACTGAATACCGGCAGAGAAATTACCGACAGCAAAATCCGCAGCAGACTGTTCATGATTAAAGTCCTAATTTTTCTTTGAGTTTTGTGGGCAGGGCCTGCTTGTTGATCAGGAGATTGATGGTATGCAGGCGAAAATAAGACCGGGAAATATAATCATAACCTTTGTGCAGGCGATCCGTACCCCAGGAATTTTTGACTAAATAAAACTTAGCGCCGGTCTGATCGTGGGCAATGCCTACGATATGCATCAGGTGGTCGTCGGTGGTGGTAAAATTAGCAAAACTCTCCTGCCTGATCTCCTGGGTGATCTCTTTCTCTTTGACGGGTTTGGTGAATTTTTCTTTCTTTTCGGCTTTTGTCAAATCTTCCCAGTCCTTTAAAGGCACTATGGCATAATCGGGCCGGTCGTACACGTCGATGTCCTCTTTGCCCCGCGGGGAAAATCCTTTGTCGCTGACATCGGCGTCCCAACCCACGGTAAAACCTTTCTCGATGGCTTCATCCACGATCTTTTCTAAATCGTCCAAAGGAACATTGTAATAATCGCTGTTAAAAGTCCAGTTGTCGGGAACTTCAAGGCGGCATCTGCTGTAAAAAGGATAGTAAGTATAGGAAGTCACTTCTATATAGTCGTCCATGTTCAATCCCAGGTAATCTTTGACGAAACTCCGCGGTGTGTAGGTTTTGCCTTTGTAGGTAAAGGTTTCGGGAGACTTCCCTAAATATACGTCCAAAACCGCTTCAAAAGCATCCAACCACCTGGGCGTGACGCGCCGCCCTCTCCTGTTCAACACCCCATCCAGCATGCCTTTTAGGATGGAGACCATCTCGCTGTGATTGTGGCGTTTCTCTGCGATATTCTGGCCGGGATAGACTTCTTCAGGTACGATGCCGTGGCGCTCGATCTGGTCGATCACATCATGAAACTGCCCGCCCTGGCCGAAATTGGCAGCCCCGTGCAGGCGGATGTAACTTTTGGCTTTGTACGGATAGGTGTGCCTGACAACGAACATTTCGGAGAGATCGATCTCTTCTTTGCCTAAGCGCAGCACTTCCGATTCGAGATAAGATATAGCGGAAAAATCCCAACAAGTGCCGGTGCGCCCCTGGCTTTTTACCGGGGTTCTTTTTAGTTCTTTCTGGATGGTGAATTCATAAACCGGTTTCGTTTTTTTGCTCTTTTTCTTCGCTATCCCGCTGGCGGGTATCAATACAAGAATGATTAAAAAAATAATTACTTTTGTTAATTTTTTGTTTATTCGCATGTTTACTCCTTAAGTTGCCTCCGGCGGGCAGGGGGCTCTTTTGAAAAACTGCCCCCTGCACCCCCGCAAAACTTTTTATTAGCGAAACGCTTGTCTGCTGCTCGAAAGTCCCTCATAGGCTCCTCGCAAAATATTTTGTTAAGGCCCTACGGGCCACATTAATCCGTTCTATTCTTTAAACTCTTTATTATAGAATTTGCGCAGCCAGAAATCAATAGCAGCCCTGTTATTGTCCCGGCCCTTTTTGGCCCGGTATCCGTGCCTCTGTCCGGGATACAACATCACCTCTATAGACTTGCCTTCATCCAGCACTTTGTCCACGAATTGGATGGTGTTCTGCATGTGCACATTGTCGTCCATAAGGCCATGAGTAATCCTTAAACTGCCGCTTTTGTACTTGTCTACATAGGTGAGCACCGAAGAATCCTTGTAACCCTCAGGGTTCTCCTCCGGGGTGTCCATGTAACGCTCGGTATAAATAGAGTCGTAAAGAGCCCAGTCGATAACCGAAGCTCCGGCAATACCGCATTGAAAATATTCGGCTGCCCTGGTTAAAGCCAATGAGGTAGCATAACCACCGTAACTGCCGCCCCTGATACCGATTTTTTCGCTGTCTACAAAAGAGAGAGTTCTTAAGTACTTTACCGCCTGGATGTAATCGTGCATTTCCCATTTACCCAGGCTGCGGTACATCAAATCTATCCCTTTTTTGCCGAAATGACCCGAGCCGCGGTGGTCTACGGAAAAAACGATAATATCCTGCTGGGCCAGGAAAAAATAACTCAGCCGCGGGTAACTGTTCCTCACCGTAGAGGCGCCGGGACCTCCGTAGATCCTGAATATCAAAGGGTACTTGCGCGTTTTATCGAAACCCGGAGGCAGCGTCCAGCGGGCCGGCAGAGAATAACCGTCGCCTGTTTCGATGCGAAACATTTCGGTTTTTCCCAGGTCATATTCTTTTATTTGCGGCGTGTAACTGTCTGCTATTTTCCTGACCGATTTGCCTTTACTGTTCCTTATTTCAAGCCGGGTAGGGGTAGTGATCGACGAATAGCGGTCGATAAAATATTTCCCTGTAGGCGATACCTTCACCCGGTGCGAGCCTTTAAATTGGGTCAACCTAATTATTTTTTTTCCGTTATAGCCGGGCCCGGTTTTATAAAAATCGGTTTCAGTAGAATCCTCTCTGCGGGCGCTGAAATAGATCACTTTTCGCTTCGGGTCTACATTTTCCACAGCAGTAACAGACCATTCACCTGAAGTAACCTGCTTCTCCGCGCCGGTTTTATCTAAATAGTAAATGTGATACCAGCCGTCTTTGGAACTGCGCAGCACCATACCGCCGGTCTCTAACAAATGCAAATCCCTGCCTGCCAAAAATTCCACCCAGGTTTTTTGTTTTTCCGCGTAGACCGGCTCGATGTGCCGGGTTACTAAGGAGTAGACCAGGATTTTCAGGTGATCCTGGCCGCGGTTCAGCCACTGGAAATAGATTTTATCGCCTTTTTTGTTCCAGGTGGGGAAAGCGAGATAATGATCCTGCGGGTCTTTAAAATCGATCCACTGCAGGCCTTTCTTTAAATCGGCAATGCCTATTTTGACCTGCGGGTTGGGGAAACCGGGCTTGGGATAACGCTGCTCCTCTAATTCCCCGTAAATGCCTTTTGATTTGAAAATGGGGAAAAGCGGCACTTTGCCCTGGTCGAATCTCATAAAAACAATCTTTCGACTATCGGGACTCCACCAGAAAGCTTTTGTTTCCCTGGGAAATACCTCTTCATAATAGATATAGGAGGCGCAGCCGTTTAATATCTCTTCGCTGCCGTCGCTGGTCAATTGCCGGTTTTTTTGGGAAGCGATCTCATAAACGAAAAGGTTTCCGCCGCCGGTATAAGCGATTTTTTTTTGGTCGGGAGAAAACTTCGGGTCCTGCTCTTCTTCTGCTGTTGCGGTGACCTGCACAATCTTTTTCTCCGCCCGCAGGAACAAAAAGATATCGTCGTCTTTTAGAAAAAGGAATTTATCCAGGTCTTTTGTCCTGTCTTCGGCATCCAACAGGTCAAAGTCTTCACCCAGTACATCTTCATATTCTTGCGGATCGAGAACCAGCCGGGATTTCCCGTTCCCGGCCCGGACTTTGAAGAGTTTATCTTCTTTTTCCAGGTAAAAATGTTCGCTGTCGGCCCAATCCCTGATAGAAGGGAGCGAATTGAATATTTTGTTTTCTTTGTCTACGTAAACCTGTTTAAAGGTTAGTTTCTTAAGTTCACCCGCCGCCAGCACGGTGACAGTTAGGAACAATATAAAAAGTATTCTTTTCATGATTCCTCCCGGGAAATCTACCTGTAAGATTTCATTTCCCTATCCACATCGCGTTTAATATCTCTATCTTTGATTTTTTGTTTCTTTTCGTATACCCGTTTGCCTTTGGCCAGGGAGATTTCGATTTTAACTTTCCCTTTCGGATTAAAGTACATGCGCAGGGGGATAATGCTCATGCCCTTTGTTCTCACTTTTTTATCGAGTTTAAGGAGTTCTCTTTTGTGCAGCAGGAGTTTCCGTACCCGTTCCGGTTCGTGGTTATTGTAGCTGGCGTTGGAGTAGGCTGAGATATGGGCGTTAAGCAGGAAAGCCTCCCCGGCTCTTATTTCCACATAAGAATCTTTAAGGTTGACTTTTCCTTCCCTGATGGATTTTATTTCGCTGCCTACTAAGGCCATGCCGGCCTCGTATTTTTCGATAATCTCGTAATTATGGAAAGCTTTTTTATTAACTGTAATTTTTTTTTGTTCGCTCATCGATTAGTAACCTTACGATTGAATTATAATTAGTAAACATTATACCATGACCCCGCTATAATTAAAACCATTTGGCAATTAACCCAGCAATTCTTTTTTTAATCCCACTCGCGTGGAGGGACAGTCAATCATGAAAAACTACTATGAAATTACTCTGCCTCCGGC
>JAGLSW010000015.1 GCA_023135565.1 Candidatus Aminicenantota bacterium
CCCTGCCGGGGGCCAAACTTTTGTAAAAGTTTGATCAAAACTTTTCATGAGCGATTCGCTTATCTGCTACTCGGAAGCCCCTTATAGGCTCCTGCCACGAAGTGGCTCATAGGCTGGGTGCACCGCACCCCTTCGTGGTAAAAATAACTCACGGTAATCCTGGAGCTACTTTCATCCTTTCCTGTTGTGCAGCTTGTAATACTCCTTTACCATCTTTTCAATGTCTACTACCTGGCCTTTCGTGGGACCCGCGGGCAGCGGCTCCTTCAAAAATCGATCAGGTAAAGTGTCCTTTTCATTTTTTAAACCGAATTTCTTATTCAAAGCAAAATCCCGCTCGACACACTCTCCTAAAATCTTTTCTAAGTATGCGGCACTATAATCGATACCGGTGCAGGAGGTGAGCAGGCGCGCCGCTTTCTCGAAATCCAACACGTCCATGCATAAACCGATGTTCTTGCACATAGTGAGACAATCAGTTAAAAGCGCTATCTTCTCCGACCAGGTCACTAAGGCGGCTTTGCCTTCTTCCGCCAACCTGTCCGCCGCTTTCTCAGTGCCGAAGCGTCTTTTAGCGGTATCCCACCTCTCGGTTAATTCAAAATAAGGTTCGGCCCGCAAATGATCCGCGCCCCGGGAAGCTATCGCATAAGTTAAACCATAGGCTTTGATGCCCCTGGGATCGCCGCAAATAATATCTAATCCTTTTACCTGCATCACCAGTTTTTGCGCTGCTTCGCTAAAACGGCGAGAAAATTTCGCCGCCCCTTGAGCTAATTGATCGCCTATGCCCCGGCGGTAAGTTATTTTTTCCATCAACTGCCTGACCGCCCCGGTATCGCCCCAGGAGATATCCAGGCCATCCACGTCCGCGGGTTCGATCAGCCCTTTTTCCCGGCACTCCATGAGCCAACCCGCCACTTCGCAAGCGGAGATGGAATCCATGCCCACCTGGTTGAGATATTCGTTCATCTCTAAAGCAAAAGCCAGATCAGCGGAGCCGATGCGGGAAGTAAAACCGCACAGGGTCTCAAATTCCGGGCCTTCAGCGGCAGAATCCCCACATACATAATACCGGGAACAATGCAAATTACAGTTAAAACAGGCTTTGTTTTTGATTTTGAATTTCTCAGCCAGGGTCTCGCCGGAAATGGCGTCTACGTAGTCACATACCCCTTCCTGGAAATGCCTGGTAGGCAAAATCCCAATGCCGTTCAAATCTTTCATCAACATAGTGGTGCCCAACCGGTAGCGTTTGTCGTACTCGCTGCTACCGCGGATGGCTGCGGTTACGGCTTTTGTCTCTTTTAAAAAATTCAGGGGGTCGGCAATTTGAACGGAGCGCTTACCTCTTACAGCTAATGCTTTCAGGTTTTTAGCGCCCATCACAGCCCCCATGCCGGTGCGCCCGCAAACCCGGTTGCCGCTGGATACGATGGCGGAAAAAAGCACCCGGTTCTCACCGGCAGGGCCGATGACCGCGGCCTGGATAGAGGCGTCGCGCTGTTCTTGTCTTATTAGATCGGTAGTTGGACCGACTTTTTTGCCCCACAAATGAGAACATTCGACGAATTCTACGCCCTCATCGCTAACCAGCAAGTAGACGGGTTTTTCCGATTTGCCTTTGATAATCACCTGGTCGAAACCGGTAAGCTTCATCTCCGCCGCAAACTGCCCTCCCGCCGCGGAATCACCCAGGATGCCGGTGAGGGGCGATTTTGCCGAGACAGTAAAATAAGCCGAGGCGGGCAAAATAGTGCCGGTCAAAGGGCCGATGCCGAAAATCAATAAATTTTCCGGGCCTAAGGGGTCGCAATTATAATCTAATTCTTCGTACAGTCTTTTGCTGTTGGCGGCGCGTCCGCCGATCACATTCTTGAACCAGGATTTATCTAAGTTCTCGATGCTGTATTGCCGGGCGGAAAGATCTATCCTTAGTACCCTGCCGCCATATCCATAATAGTTCATAATAAAACTCCAAAACGAAAACCTTGCCTCCGGCGGCCCCTGCCGGGGAGGCCAAACTTTTAAAAAAGTTTGATCAAAACTTCTTATAATTTAGAATCAAAAACGCTCACACGCTGCTTCTTGCGGCGAAGCCGCTCATAGGCTCCCCACGCAGTGGGGCTTTTGAAAAAGTTTGATCAAAACTTCTTATTAGTTAGAATCAAAAGCGCTCACACGCTGCCCCCTGCCGCGAAGCGGCTCATCGCCCCCCCACGCGAGTGGGGTTGATCAAAA
>JAGLSW010000150.1 GCA_023135565.1 Candidatus Aminicenantota bacterium
TAAAAACTTTGAATTTTTCTTTTTCAAAAACTGAATAATTACTCGATTTTTGGTTGCAAATCGAATTATTTTATATTATACTTTTTCGGTAGCCGTTAAATAGCGAGGCTGTACTCGCTCTGAGACGGCTACCATGGGCGCTGCAAAAATAGAACTGAAATCGCCGCTGACAGGTTCCCAAAAAGCTTTTTTTATTACGCCGTTAGGGGTCGGAAACGATGCGCCCGCAAAATTGTAATGGAGTAACAATATGGGAAACAACCACCAGGGAAAAAATACCCGGGTCTCAACGGACATCATCGACAGGAAGTGGATCGATGTGAATATCCCCTGTAAAGCCGCCTGCCCCATTATGACCGATATACCGGGCTATATCCAGGCCATCATGGAGGGCGACTTTCAAAAGGCTTACGAAATCAACCGCAGGGATAACGTGCTGCCGGGGGTGCTGGGCCGGGTGTGCAACCGCCCTTGCGAACCGGTTTGCCGCCATGGTCGCGACGGTTTAGGCGATTCGGTAGCCATTTGCCACTTGAAAAGATGCGCCGCGGATTTCGGTTTAAAACCGCTGAAACCGGAGATCGAATCCAGGGGCAAAAAAGTGTGTATCATCGGCGCCGGTCCTGCCGGGTTGACCGCTGCTAACGATCTGGCGCTAAAAGGTTATGATGTCACCATTTTGGAACAATTCCACCAGCCGGGAGGTATGCTGCGCTATGGTATTCCCCAGTTCCGGCTGCCCTACGACATCGTGGCCGCGGATGTGGAATCCATTACCGGCTTAGGTGTAAAAATCAAAACCGGCACCCGCGTCGATAACGATTCCGGCTTAGAAAAACTAAAAAAAGAGTACGATGCCGTACTGCTGGCCGGGGGGTGTATGCTGCCCAAAAGGATTAATATTCCCGGTATCGACAGCAAAGGCGTGTACTGGGGCCTGGATTTCATGATCGCCTCTAATAGCGAGGCGGGCGCGGGCCCGCAGCCCATGAAAGAGGGCGAGGGGTCGGCGACCCCAGCCGGTAAGATGAGCAAAAACGAAAGACTCTCGCCCGGTACCGGCATGAAAAAAGTAGTGGTCATCGGCGGCGGTTTTACGGCGGTGGACTGTACGCGCATGGCCCTGCGCCTGAACGCTAAAGAGGTCACCCTGGCCTACCGGCGCACCAAAGACGACATGTATGTCAGCGCCCACGAGTTAGTAGCCATTGAAGCGGAAGGCATCCACCTGAATTTCTTGGTGTCGCCTATAGGCGTCGAGACCGAAGCGGGCAGCGTCTCAGGCATTAAATTTATCCGCAGTCGTATTAACCGCGACCGTTCTATAGAACCCATCGCCGGATCGGAATTCCTGATGGAAGCCGACGTCCTTATTTTGGCTATCGGCCAGCAGGCGGAAGGAGAAATCGCAGCGGGCAAAAAAAACAAAACAGCGGATATTTTTTTTACTGCCGGTGATTTTCGCAATGGCGCATCTACTGTTATCGAAGCAGCGGCGGACGGCCGTAAAGCTGCCGCGGACATCCACAAATTTCTTTCCGGCCTCGCGGGCTATGAAGACAAAATCGAAATCACCACTGTCGATGAGACCGGGCGAAAACGGGATTATGATTTTATCCCGCTGCAGCCCATGGACGAAATCCCGCTGCATGAACGGCGCATCAAAGACAAAGAAGTGGAAACCGGTTTTTCTAAAGAGAAATCTTTAATCGAGTCGCGGCGTTGTTATTTGTGTCATTACAATTTTCAAATCGACATCGACCGCTGCATTTACTGTTTAGCCTGCATCGACGTGATGCCTGTGGACTGTATCAAAATGGCCAAAGACGTCCAGGTTGACGAAGACGGCAATATGCATTATATTGCCACGGACCGTTGGGACGAAGTGCAGGCTATTACGATAGACAACGACAAATGTATTCGCTGCGGAAATTGTGTGCGCGCTTGCCCGGTGGACTGTATCTCCATTTCCAAATACAAATTGGAAGTAATCGAGCATAAATGAAAATAATCAAACAAAAAAGATTTTACCACGAAGCACACGAAGGGCACGAAGCCCCGCGACGCGGGGAGCCTATGAGGGGCGTATATCAAAACAGAAAAGCTTCTCGCTAAACAAAAGTTTTGATCAAACTTTTACAACCCCGCGGCGCGGGGAGCCTATGAGGGGCGTGTACCAAAGCGGAAGAACTTTTCGCTAAACAAAAGTTTTGATCAAA
>JAGLSW010000151.1 GCA_023135565.1 Candidatus Aminicenantota bacterium
GTTTGATCAAAACTTTTGTTAAGCCGGTGAGCGTCAATTACCGGCATTTTTATAGTTTAAAAAGAACTAAAAAATGAACATTCACATAATAAATGGTTAAATAAAAACCGGCCGTAAACAAAAGAATGCCTATCAAACTGCCGCTCAAAAACTTCAAAAACCGGTTCGCTCCCGGTTTGAACACTTTCGCCGCAAAATTTGTAGACAAAAGAGAACTTAATGCGGCATTCAAAGCAAAAAACATTACGAATAACAACCATTGTTGAGTAGAAACAAATTGCTCGTGGATCAGGTAAACAGCAAAAGAAAAAAGAATCGTTAGGATAACAAAAATCACGATATAACGCCCGATCCTGCTTAAATCCAGACCCCGGGGTTTGAGCGCCAATACAACCGAAACCAAAACCGCAAACAACACCCAAAAGAAAATTGCCAGCCGGTCCCGGCGCATGCTGCGTTTCACCCGGTTAGTTAAGGAAGCGATGGTTTTCGCTTTATCCGGCACTTCCTGCAAAGCCTGCCCGTAAGCCTGTAACGCCTCTTTATAAAACCCGGCGTTATAATAAACAGTGCCGATCTCGATAGAGACCTCTTTAGCTTCGGCGGAACCGGGGTACTTCTCTTTTAAATGCTTGTAAGCGGCCACCGCTTCTTCTACCGTAAATTCCCGCAGGCGGCTGGCTAACCAGTGCTGCATCAACGGCGCTAATTCTATGTCCGGGTTGGCGCGTATAATACTCGCTATGTCTTCGAGCAGGGCCGATTGTTCTTCTTTTTTACCCTTTTGACGGGCATATTCCACTTTCCGGATAGACTCGAAACGCTGCAGCGCTTCGTAACTTTCCCCGCCGAACCGGGCTAAATGCTTAAGCCGCTGTTTGGCCAGGGCCGTTAAAGAACCGGAAGGGTATTCATTTATCAACCTGCTATACCAGGCTTCCGCTTCTTTGAAAAGAAAAAGTTTCTCGTCATAGATTTCAGCGATGGCAAAATAGGCGTCGTCGATCTGGTAATGGCCGCGGTTGTTGGCGATGAAATCTTTATAAGCGGCAATACTCTCTTCGTACGCGCCTTTGTCGGCCAAACGGCGGCATTCCAAACAGGTACGCTTGCCTTGCAGGGGCGGCATGCGCAGCACGATCTCTTTTTCCAGCCCGGCAAAAACCGCCCGGATGTTTTCCACATCCACGTCTACGCGGATAGTTCCGCTGCCCGGGGCTGTGGGGATACCGGCGTAACGAATGCCGTCTACCTCCGCGCCATCGTCCTTCGTGCCGGGGACTAACACAAACGCCGCGAGCGCCGTGGGGTGCGCCCGGTTGTGCTCAGTTAGGACTGCGTGCAGCTTCCCGGTCCGAAGCGATTCTTCATCTACTTTTTGCTCTTCTTTAAAGGATTCTATCAGCCCGGGAGAGACCACGATACCGAAGGTATGAAACGCTGGAGAAGCCAACAAACCGGGTAATTCTTCCAGGTTTTCGACAAAGATTAAACGCAGCCCGCCCCAATCCAAATTCCAGGCCGGTTTTGGGGGCTGCCGGTTATTTTCGCCGCCGCAGGCCGCGGGGCCGGACAGGTCGAATAAAGGCACAGAAGTACGCATACCGGCAAATTGTTCCGCATACCGGGCTGATGCTTCGCCCGTATTTAGGATAACCAAAAAATCGAAAACCTCGTTTTCCAATAACTGCCGCGCTTTGCCGGACACCTCACCATAGGCCATCATAAAAGAAAAGGGTTTATTGGCTTCGGGTTGGGTGCGGAAATAGAAAACTTCGCCGTTTTTCCCGATTTGGTACGTATAGCGGACGCCGGGAAGCAGGCCGCTGATGGTCACCTGGTGGCGGGTGGATTCGCCCGGGGCTTCCGCCGCCTCATCGAGAGCGCCGCTGCTGTCCGCCGCTTTGTAAAAAACACTGCCATGGTAGGGTTTTCGGCTGGTCCAGGCAATGGTAACCCGGGCGGATCCGGTTTTTAGAATGACCGGTTTAGCCTTTTCTGACGGTGCTTTCGAACAGTTGACTCCTCCAAAAAGAAGTCCCAAACAGACTAACGTTAGGTATGTTCTTTTCATAGGCTATCATATCGCAAGCATGGGAGCTTGTCAAGTTCCAGCTTTATATATTGTTAGATTATAAACAAAATACAACTAAAGTCCTATAAAAGTACAACCTAACGCAAATGGGAATACAACCAAAAATACAACTTTTGACCGATTGACTTTTTCGATTCAGAGTATAGAATTTAAGATGGGCTATTTCTACATTTTTAGGCAAAGTCATTTAACAGCAAGCGGACGGCGTCCGCACCGCGGGCTTTGTTTTTTCGATAAATTTTCACAAATATCGAACAAAAAAATAAATCTTTTTAATACTATGGAGGTATTCAAAATGAAAAGAAAAATTTTTCTTTCTCTTTTGGGTGTCGTTATCCTGCTGGTTTCCGGGAGTGTCCTGCAAGCCGCAATGGAGAAAGGTCCTTACCTGATCTTTCCTAACGACAATACCCAGATGACAGTACTCTGGCAGTTAAGCAGCACATCTGCCTGTACTATAGAATGGGGTGCGTCCACTTCCTATGGCAACAGTATACAGACAAGCGAATATGGAAGTGACTACCAGCACAAGTACACTATTACAGGCCTTTCAACCGGTACAAAGTATTTTTACCGCGTCACCGCGGAAAGCAATTATTTTACCGGTTCTTTCAGGACAGCCCCGGCAGCGGCGGCCACTAACGTAAAGTTCCTGGCTTACGGCGATACCCGCTCCTACCCGGCTGACCACAATGTGGTCTGCGGCCAGATGGTCAACACCTACACAGCCGACCCGGCTTTCCAGACCTTTAACGTATTTGCCGGCGACTGGGTAAACGACGGCAGCACGGAAAGCGGTTGGGCAGGTGAATATTTTAGCCGCAGCCAGTCCAGCGCTTTAGAATTCCAGGCCGCGGTGCCGGTAATGGGCTGCATGGGCAACCACGAATATGACGGCGTCCTGTACCGGAAATACCTGCCCTATAATTTCGAATCGGGCGGCCGGTACTTTTCCTTTGACTATGGCCCGGTGCATGTGGCCGTAGTGGACCAGTATGTTAGTTACACGCCCGGATCCGCCCAGTACACCTGGCTGGAAAATGACCTGGCGTCTACTTCCAAACCCTGGAAAGTGCTGACATTCCACGAACCCGGCTGGTCCGGCGGAGGCCACAGCAACAACACCGTCGTCCAGGAGTACATCCAGCCTCTCTGTTTGCAGTATGCGGTAAAGTTAGTGTTTGTGGGACATAATCATTACTATGTCCGCTGCGACGTAGACGGCATTCAACACATTACCGTGGGCGGCGGCGGCGCGCCTCTTTACGCCCCCAGTTCCAGCTACCCCAATGTGGTGGTAGCCGTAGAAGACCATAATTTTTGCGAAATCGACATCCAGGGCGACCAATGTTATGTTACCGCCAAGGACGAACAAGGCAACGTTATCGACTATTTTAACATGGATAACACCATTCCTCCCGCGCTTCCCTGGAGCGACGGCTTCGAGAGCGGCGATGTGGAAACCGGTGGTTGGGAAATCGCCGGCAAAGTCACCACGGACAGCGATTCTTACGACGGCGCCTATTCCGCTGAAATCAACGGCGGCGGTTCTTTGACCAAATCCATCAGCACATTGGGTTTCAGCGACGTCACCGTGAAATATGCCCGCAAAACCGCCCTGTTGGATGCCGGTGAATTCCTGCTGGTAGAATGGTCCGACGGCACGAACTGGTATGAAATAGAACAAACCCAGGATACAGGCTGGGTCTATAAGCAGTTTGCTCTTCCCGCCGGTGCGGGAGAAAAGGCCAGTTTCAAACTCAGGTTCGACAACCTGGGCGATAACAGGGAATATGCTTATATCGACCTGGTAGAAATTAGCGGCGGTTCCGGCGAACCGGATACCACGGCGCCGACGCCTGATCCCATGACTTTTGCCACCGCGCCTTTTGCCACAGGCAGCAATTCCATTTCCATGACGGCGACGACCGCATCCGATGCCGCCGGAGTAGAATACTACTTCGAGTGCACTGCCGGAGGCGGTCATGACAGCAGCTGGCAGGACGGCGCCACTTATGAGGATACCGGTCTCCTGGCCGAAACCCAGTATACCTACCGGGTAAAAGCTCGCGACAAGAGCCCCAACCAGAATGAAACAGCTTACTCTTCCACCGCTTCAGCCACTACCGATCCCCAGGGCAGTTGTGAGATATATGTGTATGACATTGCCATGAGCACCACCAAGGTAGGCCCGAACTATGTCGGCCAGGCCACGGTATGGATCAAAGATACACTGGGCGGCAATGTAGAAGGCGCCACAGTATACGGCACCTGGTCCGGTGATGTCAGCGGTCCTGTGCAGGGCGTAACCGGAGCGGACGGCAAAGTACTGCTGGAATCTCCCGGTAAAAAAGGCGGCGGCACCTATACGATCACTATTACCAACGTGGTCAAAACAGGCTGCACCTATAACGCTTCGTTGAACGTGGAAACATCCGACACCATCATTCAATAGCTCGCCCAACCCCATAAGAAGAAACTTTTATAGGATGTAAAAATATAAAAAGCCCGGTGGCAGCGCATTTAGCGCAGTCGCCGGGCTTTTTTTTATTATAATGTATATACCTTAATATATACTGCCCTTGGGGGCAGGTTTTGCATCTCGGGGGTCAGGTTTTGAAGGGTTGTCCGAAAACTACCGGGACGCACATGTGCGTCCCCTACAGGTATCGTTATCAGCGCTTTTTGAAATCTAAAAAACACAAAACTTTGAATTCTCGGACACCCTGTTAACTTCGTGATATACCGGTTTAACTTCATCCTATACCATAGTAAGTTCCCGGTCTACCATCTAAAGATTTTTATGTAAATATAGGCTTTTGAAAAATCAAAAGCAGTTTTTACCCCTGGTTTAACGCCCAATCGGTGGTTGACGACCTCAAACCATTCGATAATGAGGAGAAATCCGTTGATAGAGACGAAAAACAGGTCGCTGTTGAGCAATAATCGGGAGCCGTTAAGGAAAATTCCGCCGCTGGTGACGGAAAATCCGCCGTTGTTGAAGAAAAACAGGTTGATGTTAAGCAAACTTCCGTTTCTGCCAACCCGCAATCCGTCGCTGTTGAGGAAAAATCCGTCGATGGCGACCGAAAATCCGTCGCTGATGATGAGAAATCGGTCATCGAAAATGGAAAATCCGTTGATTTAACGCCCAATCGGTCGATTTAGAGGAAAAACCGGTCGCTGCCGACCGACGTTCGGTCATGACCGGGGGTCGGTCGGTGATGACCGACAGTCGGTCGCTTAAGACCGGGCCTCGACTGCTGCCGGGCAATTACAGTCCCAGCTAAAGGAAAGGCGACAGGCAATATTTCTTCTCCGCTGACCGCCGTAAGTCATGGGATGACAATCCTGGGTCATGTTTGTCAATCAAGGCGCAAGGCTGGATAAAATTTATTCAGCGTCGGCATCTACAGGTCATCGTTGAGTAAAATTTGCTCATCGTTGATATGCCTTTGAAAAAATTGAAAGAAAATTAGACAACACCGCTGCTGCCGGGGGCAGGTGTACAAACAGGAAATTATAGAGTTTTCGCGAAATCCGGGAGGTTTTTTTACCGAAATGAACACAAAATCACCCCCCGGCGCAGCCCAAATAGGGCCTGCGCTTAAAAATTCCGCCTTCGCCGGGTTGCTATCCGGTCGCCCGGATAGTAACGAACCGGCGAAAATTATGTCCCACAGGGCGTTTTCCTGTTTTTGTCCCGGTAGATTATTTGTTATCGCAGGTTTGCAAGCGAACCGTTACAGTTTGAAAAAAATCCTTCCATTTTTTTTAAGACAAAAAGACCCGCCCCGAGACTACATACCTAAATAAAACATTTTGATCGCCAACAAATAGCATAGAAAAACGGAGAAAATCAATAAATAGTTAACGATTATTCTTATTTGTGAAATATGCGAAAGTCCTGATGTACAGCTTGTTTTCCTATTTTTGCCAATGGAGGTGCTTTGTTATCGAGGGTTTAGGGCCTAATCAAAGCGGCTGCCATAAAACCATCTGCCCGGCAGTCGGACACATATAAACGCACTAAGCAGCGTTTAAACCGTGTGCATGGGGGAGGGGCATCACGAGACCTGATTCCCGCGGACGGGTTTGCCCAAAAATGTTAACATGCAAGACCTGACCCCCGGAGTTCGGTTTTTCTTGCCCGTCCCTTTTTTTCTTTTAGCGAGTAGTGGAAATCCTTCCGGGAAAAAGTATGGTTTCCCGCTGCGGGAACGGGAGGTTAAGGCCCGGACAGCCGACAACCTATACCTATAGGCCGGTCGAGGGTCGTCGAGACTACTTGACATAACCTAAGTTTTAGCAAAAGGTTGAATTTTCTCCCCGGATAGTTTATTATAAGGTTTTACCAAATTAACCCTGGAGTCGGAATGGTGACATGAGAGTAAAAATTATTATTTTGGTTATGATTGCGTGTTTAGCATTATCTATCGGTTTTGATCTTTTTTCCCAGGAAGGCAGGAAGGGGGTGCGCATAAAGGAGATGAAAGCAAATAGTGGGAACCGATGGGCTATTTGTATCGGTATTAATGATTATGAAGAGCCTTCGATTATTGACCTGAAAAAAGCCCGTGCCGATGCAAAAGAATTGGCTGTGATATTGAAACAATACGGTCAATTCGATGAAGTTTTTTTGATGACGGACGACTTAAAGCCACGAAATGAAAACTACCCAAAATTAAGGAATATTAAACGTAAACTCAGTATTATGAAAGGATCTGTCAAGCCGGAAGACCTGGTGCTGTTTTTTTTCAGCGGGCATGGTATCTCTAATCCGGGGGGAGAAGGTTTCTTGTTGACCGCCGACACCTACAGTGAGGATATGTTTGAATCGAGCCTTAAAATATCGAAGATAGTTGAATGGCTAAAAGCGATGAAAGTTAAAAAGTCACTGTTGATATTTGATGCCTGCCGGGAAAAAATTCAAGGCGGGAGTAAAAGTTTTTTGAACAGGTTAAAAGAAGAACGATTCAGGCAAGCGGAAGTGAGCGCGGCTTTTTATTCCACGAAATCGGGTGGGTTCAGCTATGAGGATAATGACGGCGCTTTCGGTGTATTTACGAGTTTCCTATTAGAGGGATTGAGAGGTAAAGCGGACGGCGGAACATTAACAGGCAGCGGTGATGGTATTGTAACACTTTCCGAATTAACCATATATGTTGAAAAAGGTGTCTCCAATTGGGCAAAAAAGAACGGGAAAAGACAGAAACCTTATACGAAGCTGTTTAGAGAAAAATTCGGCGACCTGGCGTTGTCCCTATATAAAAATGATTCTATCCGGGATTTTCCCGGTGTAAAAGTTCCGCTTCGTGCAAACTATAAAACACTCACTTTTGAAAAAGTGCAGGCAATGCTAAAAAAACGGAATTTTTATGACCGGGATTTCAACGTATCGGGAAATTTTGAGAACCTGTATGAGGCAAGAACGGTTGAAAACGGCAGGGTGGTCATCGATCAAGTTACAGGTTTAATGTGGCACCGTTCCGGTTCGGAGAAAAATATGCGGTATGAGGAAGCGAAGCGGTGGATTCGACAATTAAACCGGGAACGGTATGCCGGGTTCGATGGCTGGCGGTTTCCAACGCTCGAAGAGGGCGCGTCTCTTCTTGAAAGTGGGAAAAACATGGATGAGCTTTTCATTGATCCCAGGTTTTCCGGTGTACAAAAATACATCTGGACAGGTGATACTTTTGTCAATTGGTACGGGGCAAAAGCCGCATGGGTGGTTTTTTTTAGTTCCGGCTGCGTACATACAAGCTATTATAATGGTTTGGGTTATGTGCGGCCGGTTCGTTTCGTGAGATGAATGCCCGTTTGAAAGTTTTTCTGAACAAATAGCTATGATTTAACAATTAAAATTAAGAGGAAAAAATGAAGAGAAAGCACTTAGTAGAAGGCGTTTTAAGCTTTGCCTTGATGCTGTTTATAATATTTCCGATAAACATATTTCCCAGGAACGCCATGTTTCTGAATTTTCAAAAAATTTTGTTTTATCATTCAGAAAAAACAAACGAGTACATCCTGGTTGCCTTATCCACCGATCAATCTACTCGCTGCGGAACCTTCGATTCTCGAAATGCGCATATGATGATCGAGATGAAAAATGGTGAAAAAAAGTTTGTAGACAATAAAGACATTACGATCCTTTGCCCACAGGAAGCCGCGAATTCGATTATGTTCCGTTTCAACATAATTATTGAAAACAGTGGAGCAGTTGGTAGAGAACGTTTGGAAATAGTGCAGGAGAAACTTGTAAAGTTTGTAACTGATCTTCCCCCCATTTTTGAGGCCCAGGTGATAAAGTTCTCAGATAATATCCAATTAAAATCCGGTTTCACCAGGAACAAGAAGAAATTAATAAAATATATCAATCAGTCAAAGCCCCAGGGAAGCAGCGCGTTGTATGATACGATTGCTTTTGTAGGTGAGGAGTTGAGTGAATACAGTACTGAAATCCCGATCCTTTTTTCTTTAATTTTTACTGTTGGAAAAGATACCGGAAGTAAAATATCACTTGAGGATCTTAAGCGAACAATAGCTTCAAATTTCAAGGAGACTTCTAAGGAGACTTCTTTTTTCGCTTTAATTGATATTACCGAACATTTTGAGCCTGAATTGAATTTGGACTTCGTCAAGTCTCTAAATATTTCTAACTGGAGCAAAGATATTACTAACTTGAGCAAAGCATTCGAAGATGTCCCCTATTTTTCGATGTCTCCTCCTGTTCGATATATAATTAGTAAAAAAAAAGATCTATTTAGATATCCCATTGGGTTACCACTTTGGCTTCTTGAAGAATTAGTCAAAGGTACATATGTTTTCAAAATTCCCTCTATCGGAGAGGTTGACAATATTCGAACCATTTACTTGATTAAGAAAATAAAAAACGGAAACACAAAAACCGTACAGGATTTCATTATAGAGTCAAAATTAGATGAAGAAATGAATCGTGAAAAAATATACATCACTGCTTTATCGTTTATAGATGTAGTTACTAAGTCCACCATGGTTGATACATTAGCCGTGGAATTGATTAACGAGGCAGTAAAAAAAGGAATGGATGAGGCGAAGAGGAACAACAATAATCTGGTAATTAACGAAACCGGGCATTCCATCCCTAACACCGACGCCAGACAAAATGAATTGATAAATATTACTTTTGATCCAAATTTGGCAAAGATAGAAAAAATAAACAAGATTATCGATGAACTTATGAATCCCCGTAGGGTAGACGTAATTGTTACTGGCCATTACATAGTTGAAGCAGGGAATCCTAAAATTTCAATACGCCCACTAATTATTGTTAAAGCCAGTCAGAAAATTGTTGTCAAAAATCTCCAATTTTCAAAAAAAGAACTTTTCTGTACAGATCCTATCACAAGAAAAACAGTGCTCTGCAAGGGGGCTTTTGACCAGATCGCCCAGGCTGTGCAGGAATTATTTGAGCAGCTATAATGATGTGGGATTCTTTATCAAGGTTAAGATATAGGATGATTTTAAAAAGAATAGGAGTTATAAGATGTTTAAAGCAAGATTGGTACTGTTGATACTGTTGGCTGTGATTACGTTATCCCATGCCCAGGAAGGTAGGAAGGCGGTGCGCATAAAAGAGATGAAAGGCAATTCCGGGAAACGCTGGGCGATTTGTATCGGTATCAACAATTACGAAGATGATTCGATCATGAACTTGAAAAATGCCCGGAACGATGCTAAAGAACTGGGGAAAGTGTTGAAACAATACGGTCAATTTGATCGAGTATATGTAATGACCGATGATCTGGATGGAAAAAAAGGAGAGTACCCAAAATTGATGAATATCAGGCGTAAACTGGATTTTATAAAAGAGTTTATCAAACCTGAAGACCTAATTTTGATCTTTTTTAGTGGGCATGGTATTTCAAATTCGAAAAATGAAGGCTACTTAGTATTAGCTGATTCATACATCGGGAATTTATATGGGTCGAGCCTGAAAATAGGGGAGCTAATAGCATGGCTAAAAAAACTAAAAGTAAAAAAATCTCTTCTACTTTTAGATGCCTGCCGGGAGAGATTCCAGGATGGTAAAGCGATTAACCTTAACGGCTTAAAGTCAATGAGATTTAAGCAGGCGGAAGTTGCCGCTGTTTTTTATTCCACAAAGTCCGGCTGGTTCAGCTATGAAGATAAAGAGGGAAATTTCGGTATTTTTACGAACTTCCTGGTCAAAGGTTTAAAAGGTGACGCAGATAATACTATGGTGGCAGGAAATGGTGATGGAATTGTGTCATTTTCCGAATTGGCATCATATGTTGAAGAGGGTGTTTCAAACTGGGCATTAGATGAAGGCAGGAAACAAAGACCTTATACCGAAATATATGGAGAGAAATTTGGTGATTTAGCATTGTCGGTTTATTCCGATTCCTCCACCGTTTTGAGAGCAGATAGGATTAGCTACCTTGAAAATACTGGGACTTCATTCAAATTTCCCGAAAAGATTGGTTATAAGATATTGAAGAATGGTGCAATTATGGGAGACTGCTATTTGCGATTTAAGGAAGAAACCTTTAAACAAGGTAGTTCATCACTTAGGTTTACTGGTTTTGATGGAATGGGGTTAACCTCTAAGGATTCTTTAATAACTTTTATATTCGGGAGAGACCTTTCCATTTACGCCAGTATCTTTATGAAAGATAAAAAGACTTTTTCTGAATGGAGGTTAAAAGAAGGGCTGGCCTTTGATGGTAAAAAAGGGAAAGAATTCATATTTAAGGAGCGTGGTAGTTCTGATGAAATTCACAGAGAAAATTTTATCCGGTTCAAAGTTATAGATTTTCTGTCTTCTTTTCTTATCGCTTCTCAAAGGATTCAATCTGGGAAATACGAACGACCCGGTAATTTCAATCTAATTTTAGGGGAAAGAGTTTACACTGTTAGGTTTCTTTATTTTGGTAGAGATGAAGTGCCTTTCCAGGGCAAGAACGTTCGCACACACGTTTTGGTGATGACTCATAACAGTGTTGAGATATTGAGGTATTATATCTACAAAAACGAAAAAGGGGCTTGCTTTCCGGTAAAGGTTGTTTTTGATGATAGTTATCTGAAAAGTTTGGGAAGTTCGCGTAATAGGCTTTACTCTGGACAAAGAAAAATATATATATCAAATCTTTCATTTATTGATGCTATGACCATGTCTACCATGGCTAACTTTGAAGCAGCGGAATTGATTAACGAGACAGTCAAAAAAGGAATGGATGAGACACAGAGGAAATACAATAATTTGGCAATTAAAGAAACCGGTCATATCATTCCTGATACAGATGCCAATGTGAATAATTTGGTTAACATCGTATTCGATCCGAATTTGACAAAGATAGAAAAAATGAATAAGATTACCGATGACCTTATGAATCCACATAGAGTGGATGTTATTGTTACCGGGCAATATATTAGTAATGAAAGGAATCTGCTTATAACGGTTCGTCCAATGATTTTTGTGAAGTCAGGTCCTAACATGATGTATAAAAACCTTCAATTTTCAAAAGAAGAATTTTTCTGTACCGACCCTATCACAAGAAAAAGAGTGCTCTGCAAGGGTGCTTTTGACCAGATTGCTCAGGCGGTGAAGGAACTACTCGAGGAGTTATGAGCAAAAAAGAAAGAAAGAAAAAATTAACTCTTGTGTGCAAGCAGGCGATTCGGTTTATCAAAAAGCTTATCGAGATTTTGCTGAATGTATTGAGTTGGCCCTTTAAGATGATCTATAGATTTTTTAAGTGGGTGGGCAAGGTATCGAGAAAAACATCTAAGAAGGTCTGGGGAATTCTCGATTTCCGCGGGTTTGAGAAGAGAAAAAAAGTGTATTTTTTTGTCAATATAGTGGCGGGGATGGGGATCATATTTTTTATGCACCTGGTAGAATTCACCCAATTCGGCGAGAATGCCCTGAACAACGCTTTCGACGTTTTTATTCGCATAGACGCCGACAAAGCCGCAAAAACCACAAAGACAACACTGGATACCGGGCCTATTTCCCTCGTAGACCTCGATCACGACAACCCGGCAAACCCAAACAAAGAAAAATTCAGCTACCTTTCCCCCCGCCTTCCTATAGCCGGGGTCATAGAAATGGCATGCGGCGGCGGAGCCGGGATCGTTGTGGTCGATATATTATTAGAGGTAAAAGACTGTAACTTTCCTGGGCAAGACGAAGCCCTGCGCAAAGTGTTGGAGAGCATCCCGGCAGATAAAAATTTTAAAACCAAAATAATCTTTGCCGCCAGGGGCGGAACCGGCAAGAACCTGATACCGAATCTTTTTGACGAGTTGATAGATAAAAACCCGAATTTCTACCGGGCATCGCCAACAGTCTATACCTCCCGTACCGATAGGGTGGTCAGGTATTGGCAGGTCTATGAAAAGTACGGGAAAAATAAAATGAATTGGAGTATCCCGGTTTTGACATTAGCTTTGTACCGGGAAAGTATAGAAGAGTTAAAAAGGGTTGAGAAAGAACTGCTACAAGAGAAAAATAAAAACGGGTTTTTAGAAATAGACCCCGGCAGCCGGGGAGATGGCAAATTTATTATACCTTTAAGCGGCGATGATTTGTACCGGCAGCGAATACGGTATTCATTGATTCCAAAGGATTGCCTTACACATAAACCAGCGGGGAATCTTATCCTACCTTCCATGATAAGTCTAAGCCCCAAACGCTTTGAAAATAAAATCGTGATTATCGGTTCTTCCGACCCCGCTAAAGGCGACCGGCATCCTACTCCTATCGGTAGTATGCCGGGTATGTATATTCAGGCAAATACCATTTATACCCTTTTAGCCGGGCAGCAATCCAATCCCGCTCCCGGTTGGCTTACTATTATTATAGATATATTATTAATAATAATGGCGGCTTATTTTTTCCATTATCTGAATTCCTTTGTGGCGAAGTCGTTGGGCGGCGTCTTTATTGCCGGCGTCCTGGGTTTTCTTTCCTATTTCATATTCTTTCGCTATTACGGGGTATTCCTGAATCTTGCTTTCGGGGTAATGATGATCGGTTATCTCGAAACCATGGTGACACTAAGAGAGATTTTCATAGAAAAGAGGTTTAAAAACCGATAAAAAAAAAGCACCGGAGTTTTAAGATGAAAAATATTTTGACCGTAGTTTTTTTGATTTCTTGTTTGTTAGCCTTCTCTTTTACATTGGAGGCCAAAAGAGAGGTCGGTTGGGTAGTGGGAAAACACAAAGGCTGGGTGGTAAAACGGTTTAAAAATGGCCTCCCGGCAAAGGTTGACGCTAAACTTCATATGAAGTTGTACCCCGGCGATAAGCTTTATCGTACCACTGCTGTTGATCGTATCCTGGTCGATTTCCTGCCCTATGCGGAAGTCGAAAGGCTCAGTAAAAACACCCTGGTTATCGTGTTTAATCCGCCTGAAAACAAAGAAAATATTTTCACAAAAATCGGCAAATTTTTCGGATTGGTACAGGTGGACTTCTATGATACTTCAGCCGCATCGAAAGGATTATCGGAGGAGTTTTATCTCCCGGGAGAAAATGCCACTGTTATTCCCGGGCAAAAGATATGCTTCCACAGTAGGGATAAAAGTAAAGAGGTTGTCGTTAAAGAATGGCGCGGTAAGGAAATCTTCCGGAAAAAAATTACGGGGAAGAGTATCTGCTTATTACCGAAAACCGTGGGAATAGTACAGGATAAAGTTTACACCTGGGCGGTTGTTAACGGTGCGGAGGTTTTCTATCGTTCAATGATAAAACTACTGGATAGAGAAACCGGGCGTGTGATCGGGAAGGACCTGGAAAGAATCGAATCCGAAGCGATAAGTGACGAAAGAAAAAAGATCAAAAAAGCAGCTTACCTACAATTGATGAGCGATATGTACCCCGGGCAGGTGAATTTGTACTGGTTAAGTTACCGGTTTCTTAAGGATATAAACAGCGATAATGAAGAAGTGAAAGAAACCGCCGAAACGCTTATGAAGAGATGTGTTGAGTATTTTAAGCAGGGCATAACCGAACTTGATTTTGGAATGTTAAATTCCCCCGGTTGTATCGTGACCATAGAATTGGAACGAGACGGGGAGAAAAAGTATGTCTCTCCCAATTTTTCTTTTTATGAGGATGATGGATTTTCGATTCATTTTCAAACGAATTTTAAAGGTTATGCGGTGATACTGTATGAAGATAAGGAGGAAAACATTCTTGTTTTTCCCTCAAAAAACAACGGCTGTGATGTGGGAGCGAAAACAAACAATCATACGATACAATACGAGTTTTATGGCGCTCCTTGTAAAGAACGGTATATTTTTATATTGTCAAAGAATCCGATTAAAGAGATGAAGCAGCTTCAACAATTATTGGTTAGACAAAAGCCCGGTAAAAGTTCAAATATTGAGCAAAAAAAACTTCTTCGTAGGCTGATTAGAAGGGTTTATAAAGAGGGCCGGGAATTAGATGTCAAATTTTTCGGAACAAAAGCAGTTACTTCCTTACCAGGAAAGGAGTTATCCGGCATTACCTGGTTCAAGATCGCGTTGAGAAACCTGGGCAAAAGATGAGAAGCCGCAAAGGGGACAGGAGTTAGAGTTAGAGATCAAGGAACCTTGAGACGAGACCCCGTGGAGCGGCTTACAGGGGGTACGTCAACTTCTCTTATTAAGCGCCGACAATCTCATTTGCCCAGAGCCGCTCCAGGAAGGTTTGCCAGGGTAGGATAAGGATGTTGTCATGAGTCTTCCTGGGTTTGGGATCGCGGGAAACGAGGAAACAGCGGCATGAATGTTCCTCCTTAAAAGCCCGCAGCCCTTTTAGATGTTTATCGGCCACCCTGTCCGAGGATTTGATTTCTACAGCAATATCGCTGCCTAAGATTAAATCCACTTCAAATTGCGATGCGGTTCTCCAGTATGAAACCGGGTAATCGAGTTGAGAATAGGAGGAGTGGGCCAATACCTCCAAAGTTATAAAGTGCTCGAAAACCCTTCCGAAAAGTTCGGAACCCTCTTTAACCCTGCCCCGCCTGGTCAACTGCGCCGCGATGCCGATATCGAAAAAAATAAAACGGGGAGCACTAATTAAACGCCGTTTGACCTTTTTACGAAAGGCCGGGATGAATCTCCCGATCAACGTGTCCTGTAAAACCTGGAAGTAGCCTTTGATTGTAGGAGCGCTGACCCCGCAGTCGGAGGCGGTATTGTTAAAGTTGAGTATCTCACCATTGGATATGGCTGCCGCCTCCATGAAGCGATTAAAAGTCGGGATATTACGTGTAATTGCCTCGGCTGCTATCTCTTCTTTAAGGTAATCGCCCACATAAGCCTGCAGCAGTTTCATGGGTGATTTACTCCTGTAATGCCTGGGGATCAAACCGTGATTTAAGGCGGTTTCCAGGGAAAAATCGGGAATTTCCGGGTAAACCAGTGGAAACAATTCGTACCTGACCGCTCTACCGCCCAGTAAATTAGCAAAACTGCGTTTTAGTTTCCTGGGGTTGGAACCGCAGAGAATAAAACGCAGCCCCCGGTTCTCGATCAACCAGTGCACTTCATCCAGTAATTCGGGAACTTTTTGGACTTCATCAATAATAATAGGTGATTTTTGGGTCGATTCATTTAAGCCGGAGGCTTCGCATTCCTGTCGTAAGAGCGAAGGATCGGCAGTCAACCGCCTGTATCGATCTGAAAGCAGTAGGTCGTAAACCACGGCATCAGGAAACAGTGTTCTTAGTAGGGTGCTTTTACCGGTCTGGCGAGGCCCCCATAAGAAGCAGGTTTCTTGTGAACTTAAGTCCAGGTCCAACATTCGCTTATACATGATAATCTAAACCTCTACTTTATTTTTACATGATAATCCAAAGCGTGACTTTAGATTATCATGAAATACCGGGTGTAGTTTACACCTTTTTCCCGCTTATGTCAAGTTCCCCTCAGACCGAACCACGGGGGCGTCAATATCTAAAAATCCGAAGCTCGTGGGGCAGGGGGACGGCGGCCCCTGCCGGGGAGGCCAA
>JAGLSW010000152.1 GCA_023135565.1 Candidatus Aminicenantota bacterium
CTTGATTAATAAGTATAATTACGGTTATAATAAGGTTAATATGAGAACGTATGAGCAGCGGGTACACGACAGCAGCAGGGGCGACTTATTCGCTTATGATGAAGTGTACCGCCTCGAGAACATCAAATTTGACAGCCCCGAACCCACCATGCCTGAAACCGACCAGTTCGAGAAACAAAAAACCTATCAATTCGACAAGGTTGATAATATCCTGAAAATAGTGCGGCAGACAGGAGGTGAAACCGGCGAGATAGTTAATACCATCGAGGGCGCCAACGCCCAACTTAACCAATACACCCGTTTTGATGAATGGGGCATGAATTACGATGCCAACGGCAATACAACGCAGAAAGGCGTTCAGCAGTTTACCTATGATTACAGGAACCAGCTTTTGTCGGCGCAGGATTTGAACATCGATGTTAATTACAAATACGATCCCTTTGGCCGTCGCGTAGAGAAAACCACCGTCGGCAGCAGTACCACCACGAAGTATTTCTACGACTTTAATCAAGTGATCGAAGAACGCAACTCATCAAACCATGTAACAAAACAATATGTCTACGGCAACGGCATAGATGAAATTCTCCGCGTAGATAAATATGAATCGGGCAATCCGGTTCCCTACTATTACCATACCAACGCCATCGGTTCAGTAACCGCCATCACAGACAGCAGCGGCCAACTTGTCGAAAGAATATCTTACGACACCTTCGGCATGCCTACGATTACCGATTCTTCCGGCACAGTTATTTCTTCCTCCACCATCGGCAATGAATATCTATTCCAGGGCAGAAGGTATGACAGAGCAGCTAATCTATACTATTATCGGGCAAGGTACTACGACCCCATCATGGGTAGATTCCTGCAAAACGACCCCATGGGGTATGCTGATTCTATGAACCTGTACCAGGGATTTGGTATGAATCCCGTGAATTTTGTTGATCCTTTTGGATTGATATCAGCAATTCCAAATCGCCAACCAGGCCCTGCTCCTAATTTTAACGTTGAGAGTGGTATTAAAGTAATTGATTATACAGTATTGAATGTACTTAATAGTTTATTTAATCTCTTGGGTTTTACCATTAACACCACAACGGGTGCTTTAGGATTCATTGATGATAAGAGGTGGGATTTCATTGATTTTACTGCCTCCAAATTGAAACTTATAGATCGGGGTGAGTGGAGAGACGACCCTCAGTTTAGATCACTTGTTGATGCATGGATGATTCAAAACAGCATGGCAAAAGGAACTCAATATATGTTCTCATATGCAGATGAAGCTACTCAAGCCGCAATTAATCTAATTAGAAAAAAAGGTGGGAAAATCTTATCTGTAAAAGGTAATGTAATTGTTCACACAGGCGGCGAATTGAGTACTGACGAAATGGCAGAAGCTTTAGGTAGAGGTAAAACGAAATGGGAGAATAATTCAGCATATCAATCAATTGATGATGCCTCTGGAAATGTAAATTATGTAGGGATAACAAATAATGTTGAACGTCGTGCCGCTGAACATTTAAGAGGCAGAGGAATCAGAATTAGGCCAATTCAAGGATTACAAAAACTCTCAAGATCAGAAGCAAAAGCAGTAGAACAAGTATTAATCGAATTACATGGCCTTGAAAAACACGGTGGTAGTTTATTAAACAAGATCAATAGCATAGCAAAATCTAATCCAAAATACGCTGATGCTTTAATGCGTGGCAGAGAAATATTGAAAGAATTAGGATATATAGATTTTTAAGGAGTAAATATGAAACGTGTAAAAATTGGAGACATAATTGAAGTCGAAACTAAAATAGGTTTCGCATATGCTCAATACACTCATAAGCATAAAATGTACGGTGCACTTATAAGAGTTTTCGATAAAATTTTTGAATCACGACCGAAATCCTTTAAAAAGTTAATATTAGAAAATGTACGATTCTCAACTTTTTTTCCACTTCAAGCAGCCATATCTAAAAAGATTTTTGAAATTGTGTGCAATGAACCTGTTAGACCAGATTTACACACTTTTCCGACATTTAGAGGGGGCTTATATGATCCAATCACAAAAAAGACTAAAGTCTGGTGGCTTTGGGATGGTGAAAAAGAATGGAAAATAGGCGATTTAAAAGAAAATCAACGTAAATTATCAATATTGGAAATATGGAATGATACCCTGCTTATTGATCGGATCGAATCGGGTTGGAGACCGGAAATGGATGAAGGGTAATCGTTTGTCGCTTGCCAATAAGCTATCCGGGCTTGTCGCTCGCCAATAAGCTATCCG
>JAGLSW010000153.1 GCA_023135565.1 Candidatus Aminicenantota bacterium
GCAGGGCCGCCGGAGGCAAGAAAGATAAAATGAAAAAATGTATTATGATAATTATTTTGCTTGTTTTAGTTTTGATGATAACGTACTGTGAAAGGTATGCGCAGGCACAACAGCCGGGCCACAGCGACGCGGACTATGAACGGCATCTAAAAGAACTCGAAAAGAAAATGCCTGCGGGTTTTTCTTTCGTTATCGAGAAGCCTTTCGTGGTGATTGGCGACGAATCGCCGGAGAGGGTGCGAGGCCGGGCAGAATATACGGTTAGATGGGCGGTCAAAAGATTAAAATATATGTACTTCAAAAATGACCCGGCTTATATTATCGACATCTGGCTTTTCAAGAACGATTACAGCTACCGCAAACACTGCCGGGAGATTTTCGGCGACAACCCGGATACTCCCTACGGTTACAGTTCGCCTAAACACAAAGCCCTGATTATGAACATCGCCACCGGCGGAGGCACGTTGGTTCATGAGATCGTGCATCCTTTTATGGCGGCGAACTTTCCGCAGTGCCCGGCATGGTTTAATGAAGGGCTGGGTTCCCTTTACGAACAATCCACCGGTAGGGGTCAGGAAATCATCGGGCTGACCAACTGGCGGCTGGCCGGTTTGCAGCAGGCCATCGGCGAAAACCGCCTGCCTTCTTTCAAAATCCTGACCGGGACCACGGACTATGGTTTCTACGAAGAAGACCCGGGTACTAACTACGCCCAGGCCCGTTATCTTTGTTACTATCTCCAGGAGAAAGGGCTGCTGGTGAAGTTTTTCCGGCGATTCCGCGCCAACTGCAAAAAAGACCCTACCGGTTTTGCCACCTTGAAACAGGTATTGGCCGAGAGCGACATGGCTGCTTTTAAGAAGAAGTGGAAACGTTTCGTACTGGCTCTCCGTTTCCCCTAAGCCGCATTCAGCCCCAGCTAAAGCAGAGCTAACCTCATCATTCATAACTCATAATTAAATCAAAAACCGCATGCGGTTTTCGGCGACCGGGGCATTTTTCCCGGAGTATCGATTGTCTGAAATTAGTGGGGTTGTTGTTTTTTCTTCAATTTCTTGATTTGGTCGACAGGCAGCCCGGTATATTTTGCGATGGTTTCTATGGGCAGACCATCTTCCAACATCAGTTTTGCAGTTCTAAGTTTTTCTTTATTGGCGCCTTTTTCAATTCCTTGCTGCACGCCTTGCTGCATGCCCTGCTGCATACCTTGCTGCATGCCTTCATCTAAAATATCCCGTTCCCATATGGGTACATATTCCATTTTATATTCCTCCTCTACTTCTCTGAGCGTTGTCTTTCCTGCCGGTTTGCGGTTTTTTCGTACTCATTATTTTGGATATTAATCATAGCAGAAAAGTCCGCTAATTTCAATTGCTTGCGGCGAAAAACCAGGGGTGCGTCATTATCTTTAAACTTTCCTGGATTAACGCGGTTTTTGGGAGATTTGCCTGAAACCCCGAAACCCTTGTTAATTCAGCGTTTCAACAAAATAATGACGCAGCCCTGGGCGAAAAACAATGCAGGGAATTCTTAGGATTCTTAGGGGACAGGCCAAAAAAATTCCACATGGCTGCTTTTAAGAAGAAATGGGAACGTTTCGTACTGGCGCTCCGGTTCCCCTAAGCCGCATTCAGCCCCGGCTAAAGCAGAGCTAACCTCATCATCTATAAATCATAATTTAGTCGAAAACCGCATGCGGTTTCCGGCGACCGGGGCACTTTTCCCGGAGTATCGAATGTCTGAAATTAGTGGGGTTGTTGTTTTTTCTTCAATTTCTTGATTTGGTCGACAGGCAGCCCGGTATATTTTGCGATGGTTTCTATGGGCAGACCATCTTCCAACATCAGTTTTGCAGTTCTAAGTTTTTCTTTATTGGCGCCTTTTTCAATTCCTTGCTGCATGCCTTGCTGCATACCTTGCTGCATGCCCTGCTGCATACCTTGCTGCATGCCTTCATCTAAAATATCCCGTTCCCATATGGGTACATATTCCATTTTATTTTCCTCCTCTACTTCTCTGATTACATTTTTTATTTGATCTTTGAAGGCCTCCGGCAAGCGGATAACCCAATCGAAAAATTTCAAAATAAGATGAGTATCATCCCTGTTGTATCCAAACCGGTAGCACTGGCGAATCAATTCCTTGGTCACCTCGAATTTTTTGTTGTCATCTTTTCTCTTGACCTCATGGCTTTTTAACTGCGCCTTGACGATCATGCTCATCGGGTTCTTCGAGTTCTCAAGTTTTTCTCTCAATTCTTTCTTCAGCTTATAATCTATAATCTTAACGACAGGGATTTTCATCCGCAGTTCGAAACCGAATAGGGAAAAACAGTACTCATCCAGTCTATAATTTTGGTTATCGTCCGTTAAAATTGCCACGCTGATTACCGGTACTTTTTCCTCTTTTTCTTTATCATAGGTGCGGTAAAAGTAAACGAACATTCGTTCCATGAAATTGTGCTGCGGTTCTCCCTGGACTTCGATATGTATAATAATACAAACATATTTTGTGCTGCCGTCTTTTAGATGTACTTTTACCAGCACGTCTGCCACGCGGTCGCCTAAATTGCTGTCGGGATCGATCTCTTTTAATTCTTTATCCAGGAAATGAATTTCTTTAGAAAAGTCGATGGTTTGGTAGATATCGGGGAAGAAGAATTCAAGGAAATCTTTAAAGAGTTGTTTGATGATTTTTTTCCAGGCGGAGTCGTATTTGCTTTTTCGGACGTTGTCTTTCCTGCCGGTTTGCGGTTTTTTCGTACTCATTATTTTGGATATTAATCATAGCAGAAAAGTCCGGTAATTTCAATTGCTTGCGGCGAAAAACAATGCAGCGGATACACTGTTGGGGAATTCTTAGGATTCTTAGGGGACAGGCCAAAAAAATTTATATTTACACCGCAGCTTCAGACAGCACTTCTACACTTCCGATGAGCCACCCCGAGTTCATATTCTTACCGGGAATTTTGTGGAAAAAAGATGATAAATATATTATAATAGAGTTATGTCGAAACTGTATGAATATTTTGGATTAGAAGTAAATAACTATGGCTTTAGAAACCGTAAAGGCTGAATATATAGAGGATTATAAAATACGGTTGGAATTTTCCGATAACACAGAAAGAGTAGTCGATTTCAAGCCGTTCCTGGAGCAATCCAAGAACCCGATGACGACAAAATATCTCGATAAAGAGGAATTCAGGAAATTCAAAATCGAATATGGCGATTTAACCTGGAATGATTACGAACTATGTTTCCCAACAATTGATTTATATGATGATAACATATTGAAGAGTGTTTCCCACGCCGCATAAAACCTGCTGGACGTTGACTCCACCGACAGGGCCGCTGGGAAGGTGGCGGCAAAATGAATGAAATATTGACTTTTGCCCCAAAATATTCTAATATAAGATAAAAAATCTAATCCAGGAGGTAACAAAATGGCTGAACATAGCAGGTCATGCTGGGGAGCAGTTATTTATTCATTTTTCAGCGGAGCGCTGTTGGGAGCAGGCCTGGCCCTGCTGTTGGCACCGGTGTCGGGAAAAGAAGTAAGAAACGCTATCGGCAACGAGTTCGACGAATTTAAAGACAAACTAAAAAAAATGGAAGAAAAACTACACAAATCCGGCGCCGCCTTCAACGCCGAAACCGGGTATGAAGAAGAATTCTAAAACAATCCGGCCTGTATTTTTTTTGCGAAGATTTTTTAATCGTGGGGAAATCATTTCGCCTACGTTCATAGGTTGGGGTCGCCGCCCCCCTGCATAGGGCAGCCTTCAGCATTCAACAAACGGACACCGGCAAATTCTAAAGGACTTGATGCCGGTGCACCCTCCGGCAAGTCCGGATAGGGCAATATATTCATAACCGATCTCCCTACGAATAGCTCAAAGAGTTTTTTAGAATCTCTGTAACCAGGGAATGTAATCTTTTTTGCCTTTTTGTTTTATTTTTTATTTCACATTGCCAGATTACAATGATGTTCCATCCCCCTTTCTTTAAAGCTTCTATGTTCCGTTTATCTCTCGATTTGGTATCTAATATTTTTTTTCTCCAGAACTGCTTTCTTGTTTCCGGCAACTCCGAGGCCTTACAGCCGGTGTGCCCGTGCCAGAAGCATCCGTGTATAAAAACCATGGTTTTGAATTTCGGTAAAACAATATCCGGCTTTCCCTGATACCTTTTATCGTTTACCCGGTACCTGAATCCCTTTGAAAACAGGAATTTCCTGGTATAAACTTCCGGTTTCGTATCTTTCCCGGATATTTTGGACATAATTTCGCTTCTTTTCTTCTTCGAGTATATATCCATCGACAAACTTACTTCTTCTTTGGTTCTTGCTTTGGTTCAAATTTAGCCAGATCGACTCCCACTCGGACAGCATGGGCAAAGGATTTATTGGCAATTCTTTGGGTATAATTCTCTAACAGGGCGCCCTCATAAAATAGATATTTGATCTCTTCGTCGATTTTTACTTTTATAGGTTTATTTGGGAACGAAAGCTTCTTTTTTTCAGGTAAAAAAATCGTAAACGGTTTGGTACCCCAGGAGATACAGACAGATTCGTCGCTGCGAAATAGGAACGAATAGAGGCAGTTTTCGTTGTCTACTTTTTCCAAAGCACTACTTAGCTTAACTGCTTCACCTGGGACAAAATGAAAATTGTTCCTGATTTTTTCCGGTCGTAAACAATCGCAGTGAGCCGTGATATTCAACAGGTATCCCTTAATCTCATGGGATTCCGGCGATTCCCGGATACTGAAAATGTAACCGAAGCGTATAGAATCATTTTTCTTTCTTTTCGAATGATGAAAAGAGTACTGGTAATTCAACTTTGCCAGTTCTTTTTGAAAATCTTCTTTTTTATTTCCCTCTAATATTTTGTCGATTTTGTCATTGATCTGATTCTTCTCGATGTATTCATCCAGTACACAGAATACCTTCGAATCGGAATCCATGTGAAAAGAAGCCACCTGTTGTTTCCAATTATTCCTCAGGAAATCGTAAAATTCTTCTTTTCCAGGTAAGTTATTTCGGTGATGGAAAAATGCAAATTCATCGACGGCTAATAAATCTTTCCCGACTTTCCCGGAATTTTCCCTGAAATTATTTTTCATCTCCATGGAAATCAAAGACATAATATTGCCGGGCTTACTGCAAAGTTGGTGCGAAAATCGCTCGTAAACGGAAGCCGGGCTGATATTATCTTTATGTAAAATAGTTATATATGTATTGTTAACCCAAAGAGCATGCTCCTGACCGGATATTTTGTGGCAATAAAGTAATGAGGAGTGCTCTTTTTTGGAAGTATATGTACTTCTATTACGAAATTCAATCTGTTCGCATCCTTCGTATAGTCTGCCGCAATTGTATAATTTTTTGACCGATTCCTCGAATATTTTGAGAAATTTCGCACCGGTCTTTTGGTCGGGGAAATATCCCCTGATACCGGTTTTAAATTTTTTTATTGCTTCATTCGAAGGCGCGGCGGAAACAAATTCGTTAAACGTATTTCTAACCTTTTTGTCCTTAAAAAAAGTTTCTGCATCATCGGGCATACCGTTTATTGTTTCAACATCAAAGAAATTCTCGTCCAGATGATCTTCCAGATTTTCGTAGGTCTTTTTTCTTTCTTTTTCATTATTAATAGAATTAAAAAATGAACGAATCTGTAATTCAATACCGTCTAAACCCTGTTCCTGTGTGTAAATTAGTACGAAAGCCAGGCTGGGGTTTTCGGAAGCATCTTTCAAAATTTCAAGGGCATCTTTGAATTTGATCGGATCATCGGTTAGTTCCCAATCCAGTATCAAAAGGTCACGGTTTTTAAAGACGAATTCCGTTTCCTTTTCAAGTTCTCGATAACTCGTATAGGTATGGATATCCAGGCTGCAATTGCTTTTCCTGAACGATTCCATTAGTTGCTGCGGCTTTTTTATTTCCTTGACTTTACCTTTTTTTTCGTTGTATGGTCCGACAAACTCGTCATCGATGCATACAGCGGACCTGATGGAATTTGCAACTATTTCTCTGGCTGCGGAATCAAAATTCATTTTCCTCCCTGGTCTTATCGTATGGTTCTATTATGAAGCATGCCCCTTTTAGCCTGTTATATTTCTTCTCGAGCGAACAATAAATATCGAAACCGTGGGATCTTAAATTGGTCCTGGCAAGCCAGAGCCCGATTCCTCTGCCGTTCGGTTTTCGAGTGAAGAACAATTTGAATATATCCTCCCGGTATGCGGGCTCGATTGGTTCACCGGAATTCATTATTAAAATCTTGCCGTCTTCATAAGCGATGTGTATTTTCCTATCATTAACCGGTATTAACCAATATAAGGCATTGTTAACCACATTGATAAAAACCGGTTTTATTATGGATTCGTAGGTATAGAAACTGTAATTATCGAAAGATCGGTCCGAAGTGAGGACTATCCGGTACTTTCGCAGATTATTTTCAAAAAATCTTTTCAAATAAGCGATGATCTCTTTGCCCCGTATTTCCGTTTTTATCCTCCGTGTTGTTCTATATAAAGGGGTAAGTAAACGGTGGTTTCGTTCCAGGTGTTGGAAGGAGTCTCTCAATTGGTTAAAATTTTCTTCTACTTCGGTATTCCTGCCCGCATATATTTTGAAAAAATCAATGGCCGACGCCATTTCGTTATAGAGTACATTAAATTGATGATCGATAATCTCTATAGCCATCCCTAATTGCGCCAGTTCCTGGAATGCCTCCACTTTTTTTTCGATTTTCTCGTATTGCTCCTTGTACCACCCTACCAGGAAATCATCATCGATACCGAAGGTCAGGTTTTCCACGTGTTTGACGAAGCTGTCGTATTTATCTTCCAGTTCTTCTTTTATTGCGTCACATGTTTTTTCAAGCAGAACGAGCCTGTTTTCCAGGTCTTCCTTCTCTTCGTTTCCGGCAGGCACCAGGGGGGAGGTTTTCTCGTAAAAAAGGTCCTCGAAAGACTGCCGGTCTTTTTCGATTTCCTGCTCGAGTTTTTTTACTGCTTCCGTATATCGTTTTTTGTAATTGCCTAAGGATCGAGCGATCTCTTTCTTCAGTTGTTCGGATTTATTTTTGAATTCCAATACCAGGTATTCTTTGGTTAACTTTTGGGTGGTTTCATTAGCTATCTTTTCGCATTTTTCCAGCAAAACCAGGGAATCACCCAATTTTATATTGTAATTGTACAATTTGTTTTCCTGTTTTTTGGTTATGTTCACCCGCCTGGGTTTAACGATTTTCAAGTTCTTGATCTCTGTTTTCCTGGAACCGATCTCCCTGAGCAGGGATTCTATATTATTATAGGTGATCTCCGGTTTCCGGGACTCGACCTCTAACTTTTCGTACAATTCTTTTAATTCCGGGCTCAGTTCATCGAGCTTTTCGCTGTTTTGTTTAAGTTCCCTATTGAACCGGGTCTTTGTTTGTTTAGACCGTTTTTCCTCCTGTTTAATAAGTCTCTCGTTTCGTTTTCTTATGGCTTCTACTTGAGATTCTCTTAAAGTAGGCTTTTCCCCTTCGGTAACGGTTCGAAAGTACCTGACGGAAAGATCGATAAAAAAACCGATGAGGTCTTCCCTGAACTCTCTAAAGGCTTTATTGGAAATAAATCCTTCTCTACCCGCTTTATCGATCAATTCGGGATTGCTGCGCCTCGATATTTCAATAAATCCGAAAAGCCTGCGATGACTGAACTGGTAGTAAGTTGCACTCTTCGACCTTCTTTCTTCGAATTTTAAAAAGTCGTAATCCGTACGCCCGTAGGGGAGTACCCTGAATTTATCTCGATATATATATAACCCTCCGAATGTCTCCAGTTTTTTCATAATGGAAGACCACTCTTCTTGCGAAAGTTTACTACTTTTTTCAGCGCCTTCGATAGTTCCGAATTTAATTTTGAACGGCCCGTAAGGCGTATCGCCGGGGACACGTCTCGGTCGATAGGTGTGTTTGATGATAGTATTAAAAACCTGCAGTTCACCGGTAAAAAAACCTGTGGAATCGAATTCGCCCTCCAACCAATGATCGGCCTTCCGAATGTCCTCCACCTCAAAGAAATTTTCACGGGCAATCAGGTCGTATTTGCCTTTATTTTCATGAAACCAGAAAGAGGTATCAATATCCTTGCTCTCCCTGAAACCGTCGTAAAGTCCGCTTAACAAAGAACGTAAATAGTTGGCCATGGAATCGTCGGCTATCTCGATCCTATCTCCATAAGTAATCTGTAATAGTTGTTCATGCGGATCGAATATAATAAAATATGTCCCTTGAGAGTCGGGTAATAGAAGCTTTTCGAGGACATCGTTCTTTGCAAAATCCGGGAAACGAATTTGATCGATTTCATTTTCTATTTTTCCGGCCAGGTTTCGATATTCACCCCAATTACCTTTCTCCAAATTTCCTTTAAAGACGTCCTTAAGTTCCTTGAAAGCGTTCTTGAACTCGCTGATTTCGCAAAATTCTTTGATAGGGATATTTAAATCATCTAAGAAAAGCTTGCAATTATCTAATATCTTCCAATGCATGAACAGGGCGATGCAAGGTTCGTTTTGCTTTTTGGTGAGCATTAACATTTGATTCCCCAGGTAGGCGACCGAAAGCCTGCCGATTCCCTTCTCTCCCATGGGTGTTCGCTTCTTTTTACCGAATGGCAGCGGCTCACCACCTCCTTTTCGGGAATCAGTACCTAAAATGAGCCATTTTTCCTTCACATCCCCTTCACTCATACCGGAACCGTCATCGGAAAGAACAAATAAAGGTGATGTTAGCCCTTTATATCCTTTCAGGTAAAGATGGCAAGCCAGGTTATCGGCATAAGCATCGTAACCGTTCTTCCACAATTCACAAATGGCAGTGGGCAAGTCTGCTATCTGACCTTTCCCCAGCAGGTCGATAGCTCTAGCCCTGGCTCTAAATGTAGGCATCCTTGAATTCCTTTACCAAAGTCTCTCCTATACGACGGGACAGTTCCGGCGGGACTGCATTCCCGATCTGTTTTGCAATGGAGTCTATGTTAGATCCCCTGAAAACATAATTTTTCGGAAATGTTTGCAATACCGCTCCTTCCCGGAGCGAAAGCCCCCGATGCTCTTCGGGGTGAGAAAACCTGCCGTTGGATGTCCGGATGAATTTCGTAGTAATGGTCGGGGCCGGTTTATTCCAGTACATACGGCCGTAAACATCCCGGAAAATATGATCCTTTCCTTTATATGCGTTTATTTGCAAATAAGGATCGTCTTTCCATGACCAGCGGTTTCCACCATCCGGGGATGTTTTATTTAACCGCAAAATATTCTTTTCCGAAAGCATTGCCGCAGTATGCTGAAAACTCGAATCATCTTTATGTCCCGCCTCTATTTTCGGGAATCCGTTCCAGACACCGATGAAATTCTTTACCACAAGTGAGGGATTCTTTTGAGGTTCGGGTAGATTTATACTTTTCAAAACTCTCGATGCAATAAGTATAAACCGTTTCCTTTTTTGAGGAACCCCATAGTCATTTGCATTTATAATACCGTGAGTATAAGCGTATTCGTTCTCTTCCAGGTAAACCAGGAAATCCTCGAGTTTGCTTTCCTTTTTTCTTTTGGAAAGTCCCGGTACGTTCTCTATAACAATGAAACCCGGTTTGAAATAATCGACGAAGCGGCGGAATTCCTTAAGCAAATTTTTTGTTTCCGTAGATTTTGCTTTTTGAGTATTTATCCGGGTCCAGTACTGGCAAGGGCTGCACCCGATAAAAACCAAAGACTCATCGTTTTTTTCAATACCGATTCTTTTTCGAAAAGCAGGCGCTTTTAATTTATTTATATCAACATGAATAAATTCGGAATGCGGATTATTCAGTTCATAGGTCTCTTTGCATTCCGCATCGATATCAATCCCAGCGAGCACCTTTATCCCTGCAAGACTAAAGCCATAGGTTATACCTCCTGCACCGCAGAAAAAATCAACGGCCTTTAATTTTCCCAGGGACTTCTCTTTTTTCTTCATGGTAATATAAATTTATCATTTTAAGGGAATTTTTGTCAATAGAAAAAATAAAATAACTGCATAGGAAAATCGCTTTTTCTTCATAGGCGTACTATAGGATAAAATACTCCAATTGTCAAGTAATAAGAGGGAATTACCCATTGTTATCCCGGGATAACAGTGGATCGCTGCCCCCTGTACTACTGACCAGTGATAATCTTGTTTTTTTGCAAAAAACTTTTAACTCATCGAGAAACGTTTTGGATGACATTCTCGGCTGGGGTCGCCGCCCCCTGCGTGTTATGGATTTTTGCCGACAAAGGTTGTATTTGACGAAAAAATAAGATACAATCCTACATGCTTTTATCATTCATTTTTCTGGTAGTGGGCTTCGTCTTTGTAGTGAAAGGAGCCGACTTTCTTATCGACGGCGCTTCTTCATTGGCCAAAAGATTCCAAATCTCGGAAATGGTTATCGGCCTCACAGTCGTGGCTTTCGGCACCTCGGCACCCGAATTGGCAGTCAATATATTCTCCAGCTTAAGCGGGAAAAACGAATTAGTACTGGGCAATGTGATCGGCAGCAACATTTTTAATACTTTTTTAATCTTGAGCATCGCCGCCCTCATCTACCCCCTGAAAGTGCAGCGGCATGCGGTAAGAAGAGAAATCCCCTTCTCCATGTTAGTGACACTTCTCCTATTTTTCCTGGTCAACGACCGGCTCCTCTCTAAAACCGCCGTTAACCGCATTTCCCGCATCGACGCGCTGATACTCCTAACATTGTTCGCCGGTTTCCTCTATTACAGCTTCAGGCAGTCAAAAACCAAAACCACCGGCTCCGAAGGAATGAAACTATTCTCCCTGCCTAAAACCTGGATTTTTATCTTGCTCGGTTTTGCCGGGTTGTTCTTTGGAGGCAAGTTGGTGGTAGACCATGCGGTTATTATTGCCAAGAGACTCCACGTAAGCGAAAAACTGATCGGCCTGACCATCGTTTCCATGGGCACATCCCTGCCGGAACTGGCTACCTCGGCAGTAGCTGCTTTTAAAAAAAGATGCGACCTGGCTGTGGGAAACGTAGTGGGTTCCAATATTTTTAACTTCCTTCTTATATTGGGAGTCAGCAGCGGCATATCCCCTATCCGCTACAACACGGTGTTTAATTTAGATCTAATTGTTTTCGGAGTGGGGAGTCTAACGCTCTTTGCTGCTATGTTCACCCTGGGGAGAAGAAAATTAGACCGCCTGGAAGCCCTGTTTTTATTATTGATCTATGTGGCATACATGGTTTTTATTATTATTCGGAAATAAAACTCAGCGGGCGCCTTCACCGCGGGCTTGTTTTTCTAACATGCGGCGCGATTTTTTACGGGCCAATTCGCGCATATCCGCCACCCGGTCATATTCATCCACGATCTCCTTACCCAACAAGGTTTCGATGGCATCTTCCATAGTGACGATACCTATAAAATCACCGAACTCATTGATCACAACCGCCAGGTGGATTTTTTGCTCGATTAGCCGGTTCAACAACCGGTAAGTTGAAATGGTGTCCGGCACAAAAAATGCCGGCCGGGACAAAGATTTTAATGTCGCATCTTTTTTTTCCCGGCTGTAGTTTACGATATCGCGCCGCAAAACGATTCCTTCAACACTATTCTCCCGGGCGTCATAAAGAGGAATCCGGGAAAAATCGAAAGGCGGCGATTCACTTTCGATATCTGAAATTTTGTAATCCGCCGGTAAAGTAAAAACCACCGGCCGGGGAGTCATAATATCTTCAACCTTAATGGACTGCAGTTTAAATAAGTTATCCATGATTTCAAATTCCTGGGGCTGCAGCACTCCCTGCAGATAACCCAGGCGGATGGTATTAAAAATTTCCCTTTTGCTGAGCAAATTGTCGGCATTTCCTTTAGAAAATAAACGCGATATATAATGAATGGGCACAATTAACGGTTTCATAATAAAAATCATGCCCTTAAGACAATAAGCGGAAAAGGGGCCTAATCGTTTCCAGTAGCGCGCTCCTATAGTTTTGGGGATGATCTCCGAAAAAATCAGGATCAATAAGGTCAACACAGCGGAAAAAACAGCCAACCGGTGGGAACCGAACACCTGCATGGCAATGGCCCCAGAAACAGCGGCGCCTACTGTGTGGGAAATGGTATTCAAGGTCAGGATTGCGGCTATCGGTTCTTCTATTCTTTCTTTCAACTGCAGTAGCCAGCGGCCTGACCTGCTTCCCTTTTCAACCAGTATTTCTATATAAGAACGGGAAATCGAGAGAATAACCGCCTCCAATATAGAACACAGAAAAGAGATTGCGATAAGTCCCAGGACAACCAAAAAAAGTTTTATCATTTTCTATCACCTGCCTTTAAAAGTAAAATATTATACAATAATTCTCCCGGCGATGCAAAAATGAGCGGCCGTCGAACTTATTTTTCCAGGGTTGAACCGTTATTTCCACCAAAAAGCGAAAACCTCTGTGCAGCCTGCGTAAATCGGATAAATGTTTTTTTACGTATCGCTCATGAAAAGTTTTTGGAAGTCCAGAAACCTTTTTTCAAAAAGGTTTTTGG
>JAGLSW010000154.1 GCA_023135565.1 Candidatus Aminicenantota bacterium
GGAGTGGGGCAGCTTAACTATTACCCTTAGACTTGAAAGCCGATATATGATAAAATACAGCCTATGAAAAGAAATAAAAAAACCGCTGTATTTCTCTTTTCAGCAGCCTCAGCTTCCAGCGCGGGAGGCAAGGATAGAACATTATGAAACGTACAGTTCATGCGCCGATTAGCGAGCTATTAAGAGTTTTCGAGTTTAGTTCCGATGAAATGACATATTATTTAAACATCGAAACCGGGAAATTCGCTATGTACAGCAATCTCAGCGGCGGTTTCGACGAAGACGGTAACGAGATGAAAGGTAGTAATGTTTTTGCCGACGAAAAATATGTTGAAATTTCAGGCACCCACTCTTATGAGATTTTTCGGGATATGGAGCGGTTCGTGGCTTCGATCTCCGACTCCCCACTAAAAACGCAGTTGACGCAGTCTCTCAGGGAACGGGGCGCGTTCCGCCGTTTCAAAGAAGAATTGATGAGTCACCTGCTGGAGCAGGAACGCTGGCTGCGTTTCCGCAAAGAGTGTATGCTGCAACGGGTTCACGATTGGTTGGAAGAGAACGACCTGGAATTAGAGTAGAGAGATAAAGAGAGTTCAGGAGGAGCGCTTTTGATTTTAAATAAACAAAAGTTTTGTTCAAACTTTTCCAAAAGTTTGGCCCCCGGCAGGGCCGCCGGAGGCTGAATTCTCTTGAGTTCTCTTTTAATCTTCCTCTTCTTTTTTGATTTTTTCTAAATATTCCTGGGCGGCTTCTTTAAAAGAGGCGATAAAGTGTTTTTCGCCTGGATTAGGCTGGCCTGTCAACACCATGTTAAATTCTTTTTTTGCCAGGTTGAATTTGTCTTTTTTGAAATAGAGTGTACCGAGGTAATAATGAGCAAATAAAGATGAACTGTCGATTTTTATCGCCTTTTTGAAATATTTTAATGCCCGGCCCGAGGTGCCTACCGGCCAGGGGGCTACATCGTTGAGTTTGCCAAGAGAACGATACCCTAAAGCGGCCTCGTGTTTTTCATCTATTTTAATAAGTTCTTTGGCATATTTTTTATATTTGCCGGCGGCGCCTTTAAAAATCGCTTTAACGATGCCGAAACTGGCCGAATAATAACCATAGGAGACCAAACATGCCGACAACACTTCTTTGTCTTTCGGGTTTATGGCGTAGGCTTTTAAGGCATAGTCGTAGGCCAGTTTGCCTAATTTCTTCAGAACGGGTTTATACTCATCTTTTTCGACGATAAGGGCATTTGTTTTAATGTCTATTATGGCGATTAAGGCATAGGATATTTTTTGCAGCAGTACGTAGTTTTTGGGGTCTTTTTTGATCAGTTCTTCGTATCCTTTAATCGCTTTTTCGCAGTTTTCTACTGTTTTTTCTTCCCAAATTTTATTTACATCGGCAAGGGTTAACTCACCGGTTCCGGGCTCCGCAGGCGGCTGTTGTTCCGGCTGCTGTTGTTCTTCAGCTTGTTCCCGGCTGCCGGGAGAGACGCCTGCGCTGTAAAGCGACAGCGCAAACACCGCAAAAAATAAACAAATAATAAAAACAGGGAGACTTTTTTTCCTGATTTTTTTCATTTTACCTCCTTAAATATGTGGGATTCCCCGGTTTACCCGGTGATTTATCAAGGCTTTGTCGGCCATTATTATTCATGAATTCATTATATCACAAAGCGGGTGGCACCCGCAACCCATGATTTTTATCGGCCTGTTCCCTTTTTTTCCAATTTAGGGCTTGCCTCCGGCGGCCCCACCACGTGGGGAGGGCAGTCCCTGCCGGGGGCCGCCCCCATTGAATTTTTCGTTGGGGGCCATCGGCATACCGAACCTTCAAAAAAGTTTGAACAAAACTTTTGTTTAAGATTTTTATCGGGCTTTTCCCTTTTCTTTTAGACTTTTTAACGAAATCCCTTTTCTTTATGGCAAAAATGTTATAAAATGTCAACTTAATTTTAATTTCACCAGGGTTCTTCAGATTATGCAGAAAAAAGAAAAACAGGTAAAACTAAAACATAGAATCGAATATTTCGTTTTCAGCGCCTTTACCCTACTGGTAAAACTCTCCCCCCTTTTCCTGATGAAAATCAATCGCAAAATCCTCTGCTTCCTCTTTAAAAAAACCAATAAAAGATACGCCCGCATCGTTGACAAGAACCTGGAAATCGCTTTCCCAAAAGCCCCGGAACAGGAAATCTCAAACCTGAAAGACAAAGTCTATCGCCATTTTTCCCGGATTCTTATAGAGATACTGTATATGTTTGTGAAAAAAAATCCCTCCGCCATAATAAAAAATATCGAAGTTAACCACCGGGAAAACCTGGAAAAAGCCTTAGAGAAAAAAAAAGGCGTTATTATCTTTACCGCTCATTTCGGTAACTGGGAATTAGTGCCCTATATCCTGAACCGCAAATTAGGCCGCCGGGTTTTCGGCATTGCCAGGGAAATGAGAAACCCCCTGGTAGAAAAAATAGTAAAACAATCCCGGGAAAAAATGGGGCTGAATATCATCTATAAAGACAACTCCATCAGGTCCGTACTGCGCGCCCTACAGGATAATGAGATCGTCTATTTTTTGATCGACCAACATGCCATCCGCCGGGAAGGCGTGGTTATCGACTTCTTCGGCAAGAAAGTGAACGCCGTGACTTCGGTCTCCAGGATGCATATAAAAAACGGCGTCCCCATCGTGCCTCTTTTCCTGCACTACGAAGAAGATAAGGTAGTTCTAAATATCCACCCGGAAGTGCCTTTCCATAAGAGCGCCGACAGCAGCGAGGACATAAAAAAACTAACCGAAAAATGCAATGCCAAAATCGAAGAAGAGATCAAAAAACACCCGGAACAGTGGTTCTGGTTTCACAACCGGTGGCGCGATGAGATAAGGAGGTATCATGAGACAAGACGGTAGAAAAAACGACGAAATAAGAGAAATAAAGTTTACCCCCCGCTATATCGACAATGTACCGGGCTCGGTCCTGCTGCAGCAGGGCAATATGAAAATCAACTGTACAGCTACTTTCGAGAACCGGGTGCCCTATTTTTTGAAGGAAGAAAAAAGGGGCTGGGTAACCGCAGAATATTCCATGCTGCCCGGTTCCACAGGCAGCAAAAGGAATATGCGGGAGCGGGAAAGAAAAAATAACCGCAATATCGAAATCCAACGTTTTATCGGCAGGGCGCTGCGGAACTGCTTCGATCTAAAAGCAGTGGACGGCATCAATATTTTTATAGACACGGATGTGATGCAGGCAGACGGCAGCACCCGCTGCGCAGGCATTAACTGCGGCATGCTGGTTTTGTCGCAGGCGCTGCGGCACTTAGTATTTGAAAACAAAATCGCCGACCTGCCGGACATCGAAGTGATCGCCGCCGTTTCTGTGGGCATAAAAGGAGAAGATATCCTGGTAGACTTAACCTTTGCAGAAGACTGCGCCGTGGATGCGGATATCAATGTGGTCTCTTCGGAAAAAGAAAACATAATCGAAATACAAGCCTTTGCCGAAGAGAGCCCGGTGGCAAAAGCGGCTTTTTTTAAAGCCGTCGAATTGGGAGTGAAAAAAAATTTAGAGATTATAAAACAACTAAAAAAGCAGATGGAGGTTTGAAATTTGAAGTTAAGAGTACTTTTTTTGCTGGTTTGTTTATTGACAGCCCCTTTATTGCTGCGGGGAGCAAGCAGGGTGCCTGCCTGCCTGCTCAGTTATAAATTCGGGCCGCGGCAGCATATTATCGTTGTTGAAAAAGCCACCCAGAGCCTCTTCGTCTACTCCAATTACAAAGCTGAACCTTTAGAAAAATTCACAGTTACAACAGGAAAAGTACCGGGACAAAAAGCGGTTGAAGGAGATATGAAAACCCCGGAAGGGATTTACTTTTTCAGGCGCGTCCTGGCTGAAGACGAATTACCTAAAGCCGACGACTATGGCGAGAAAGCTTTTACCATGAACTATCCGAACCCTTTAGACAAAAAGGAAGAGCGGAACGGTTCAGGAATCTGGCTGCACGGCGCTTTCGATATAAACAAAACCGAAAACCCCAATAATTCCCGGGGCTGCGTGGTGATGAAAAATGATGACCTGGTGAAAGTCTCGAAGTATATTTTTTTAGACAGTACGCCGATTATTATCTATGATAAGATAGAGTATGCGACTCCTGCCGGGATAAAAGAGAAAAGAGACCGTTTTATCGCCTACCTTACCGACTGGAAGAGCAATTGGGAAAACAAGAATATCGACGGTTATGCCGGTTATTTCGACCGGGATTTCCGTTACCGGGACATGAACCTTACCCAATTCAAGGCGTACAAAAAGAGTTTGAATGCCCGTTACCGGTTTATAAAGATAATATTGTCGAAAATAAACTTCTATGCCTTTAGCAATTATTACATGGTGATGTTCGACCAGCTTTATATTTCCGATATAAATCATTTTTACAGCCGCAAGATCCAGTATTGGGAGGGTTATCCCAATAGGGCAAAAATCGTTTCCGAACGCAGTTCTACCCTGCCGCGGATAACAAAATTCGAGTTCACTAAAGGCAATTACATTTCCATAGACGAGTTCCGCCGGGACTACCTGAGCCGTATGGCAAAAAATACGGTTAACCTGACTCCCAGCAGTATAAATATAAAAAAAATAACGATTTTTGACGCTTCGGTAAAGATTATCCTGCAGCGTTTCGGAGCAAACAGGAAATTGAGGGTGATCCCGGCCCTGCTTTTAAACAACGGCGAGTATAAATCTTTAAGCGGCATCCAGTTGGAAAACGGCAGGCCGAAGCACCCGTCGCAGGGTATTCTTTTCAGGGGGCAAGAAAAAACGATTCTTTTAGAAAGAGAAACGGACACCGAAATAAGAAGCTTGACCTTATTTGTGATAAACAGTGAAGATGACGTAGAACAGATTACCACCTATTATATAAACCGATGAAGATAAGCAGGTTAATTTGTTCTTTTCTTTTTTTATTAATCCTGCTGCCCCTTGTGACCGGTTTTGGTCTGGAGATGAAAGGGCGCTGTTATTTTAAAGGCAGCGATCACGAGTTGGAAGTGATCAGGATAAGTGGCCGCAAACCAGGTTTGACTTTATTGGTATTCGGCGGCATACACGGCGACGAACCCGGCGGGTATTTTTCTTCGGAGATTCTTTCGGGCATAAAATTAGAAAGAGGCAATTTGATCATTGTGCCGCGGGTTAATTTTCCCGGCGTCATGACCAACCGCAGGGAGATTTACGGGGACATGAACCGCAAGTTTATCGACCGCGAATACCCGGACGACCCGGACTCAGGTGTCCTCGAAGTGCTGAAAAGCCTGATGCGGGAAGCCGATATCTTTATCAACCAGCATGACGCTTACGGGTTTCACCGGGACAAATACATCTCGAAAAATTACAACCCTTACCGCTACGGGCAGAGTTTGATCGTGGATACGGGAAAGTTCTACTCGAAAAAATTGGGCCGGGAGATTAATTTAGTGGAGGTTGGGCGTAGGATCGTAGACCGCACCAACAAGCATATAAAAAAGAAAAAATATTATTTCGGTTTTTGGAATCACAATTCGGTGGCGGAGAACACCAAATTCGTAGAGATGCAGAAATCCGCCACTTATTACGCCCTGGTACGTCATTCCATACCGGCATTCGGGCTGGAGACGTCGAAGGATTTGCCTACTCTTACTCACAAGATAAGGCATCAACTGTTCATGATAAAGGAAATTCTTAATGAATTCGGTTTCGAGTATAGGTTTCCTTCTTTTTCGTTCAAGCAGCCGGTTTTGTATTGGGTGGAGTTTATCAAGAACGGCGCAGATATAATCCGGGTAAACAGTAACACCAACGTCAGGTTGGCAGCCGGTGACCGGCTCAAAGTGAATGCTGTGTTCGGCAATTACGAAACCGGGTTGTCCGCCGACATATTGAAGTGGGGTTCTTTAAACGACATGGACAAAGAGTTTATTTTTAGGAAGACAGCCCGCATTATATTCAAGAAGAATCAATTAAAAATAGGCCGGGTGAATTTGAGACCTTATTTAGATGGTTCGCTGCGGGAGATTTTGGTGGACGTGAATGGTGAAGAGAGGGTGATTCCCAATTGGGGTAAGATAGATCTGGCAGGCGGGCAATATTTCAAAATAGAAGGCGTACGGCCCGTGTTGAAAGGTGTAAAAGTGGATGTGCGGGGGTTTAGTTTGCGGCCCGGGAAGAGGGATGATGCCGGTATCGAGATATATCCCCGTGATTTGATAGAGAAGTATTCTTTTCAAAAGAAGGGCGGGGTTTATTTTGTTAAGATTTACCGCAGTGGCGTATTGGCTGGTGGTTTCCAGGTCTGCCCCGTGGCACGGGGAACCTATGAGGGGCAGCCTATCGAGAAAGTACAGCCGGGTACTTTTCACCATTGGCTATACCGTGCTATTACAGCCAGTCATTTGTAGGCCCCAGGCCGTGGCACGGGGAGGCGATAAGCCGCTTCGCGGCAGGGGCAGCGTGTGAGCGCTTTTGATAATTTAAAAGCGAGAAGCGCTCCCCCCTTTTTTCTATCACTGCACCGGTTCTTTATCCTTTTTCATTATCTCGGCGGTGTCGAGATTAAAAAACTCTTTTAACAATTCATAAAATTCGGGGCTGCGCTTTTTCATGACGGCGGGGTTCTCGAAAAAAAATTCTACGGCCACGGCAAAAAGTTCCGCTTCATTAGTCCCGGCATAAGGCCGCAAAACAGAACGCCCTTGCAAAACTTTTTGCCACTCTTTTCCGATTACCTTTTTCCAGTGGTTCAGCTTGCCGGAAAGAAGCCGGGTGGAGGGTATGCCTTCGGCGCGGCCATCCTCAAAGTCGAAATAATGAGCCAATTCATGAAATACCACATTGTAGCCGTCATCGGG
>JAGLSW010000155.1 GCA_023135565.1 Candidatus Aminicenantota bacterium
CGCGTGGGGGGGCTATGAGCCGCTTCGCCGCAAGAGGCAGCGGGTGAGCGCTTTTGATTCTAAATAAATAGAAGCTTTGATCAAACTTTTTCAAAAGTTTGGCCCCCGGCAGGGCTGCCAGAGGCAAATCATAAGTCTAATCTTTTACTGCGCTGCTCATGCCGGGGGTGAAATCCGCCAGTGTTTCGATAACGCTCCAATTATCTTTAAACCATTGGCAATTTATCGCCAGCCCTGCTTCGAAAGACACCACCGGTTTGTAAGAGATTAATTTTTCCGCTTTCTCGATAGAAGCCAGCAGCCGCGGTTTGGTGTCCCATTTGCGGCGCGGTTTAAAATTAATCGGTTCTTTGTTTCCGGCTATTTCGTTGACCAGTTTTGCCATTTCGACTATTTTTATCTCTTTCCCGGCGGCTAAATTAAAGTTCTCGCCTATGGCTTTTTCATAATAACCGGCTTTGATTAGGCCCTGAACTAAATCCAAAACGTAGGTAAAATCTCTTGTTTCTTCGCCGCTGCCGGTAATGGGCAGGGATTTCCCCTGCATGGCCCAATAGATAAAATTGGGTATCACGTTGCGGTACTGTCCGGGTACTTCGCCGGGTCCGTAAGAATTGAAAAACCGGCAGTTCACGGTGTTGATGCCATAATGATGCCTGTAAAAATTGCAGTACATTTCCCCGGTCATTTTGTTAATTTGATAGGGGGTGGTTAAATGCATGGAGACAAAATCTTCTTTTAAGGGCAGTTCCGGGTAAGAGCCGTAAATGGCGCAGCCGCTGGAGGCATAAACGAACTTCTCTACGCGGGCTAAGCGCGAATATTCCAGCAGCTTGATCTGCCCGAGCACATCGGTTTCAGCGGAGATTTCCGGGTAATCGACGGAGTTCTGGTTGGCAAAAAAAGCAGCCAGGTGGAAAACTATCGAGACGTCTTCTTTGAAAACTCTTTTCAGGTCGATGTCGCTCCTGACGTCGCCTTTGACAAATAAGATATTGGAAAGTGGCGTCACATTCCAGGTGCTGTCCGCTTTGACTGCGGATAAGTTATCCAATATAATTATCCTCCCGTTCTCACCGACTAATTTCGATAAGGCAATGATCAGGTTACTGCCGATAGCCCCGGCACCGCCGGTGACTAAAATATTTTTCCCTGCGTAATATTTTTGAATGCCTGCTTCCAGGTCGATCTTATCAAAATAATTTTTTACCCATTGAATGCGTTTTTCATAGGTTGTCATTTTTTATTACTCCTTAAAAAACCTTGCCTCCGGCAGCCCTGCCGGGGGCCAAACTTTTGAAAAAGTTTGATCAAAGCTTCTATTTATTTAGAATCAAAAGCGCTCACCCGCTGCCTCTTGCGGCGAAGCGGCTCATAGCCCCCCCACGCG
>JAGLSW010000156.1 GCA_023135565.1 Candidatus Aminicenantota bacterium
GAACCCTTTTACAAAAGGGTTTTGGCCGCCGGAGGCAAAAACCGGCCCCTAATGTTTGTAATCGAAAGGCTTGTGGCAGCCCGGGGAGCAAGTGCCGCCGGTAGGAGTTCTTGTAAAACCGATAGGCAGGCTCCACGTACCGAAAGGCACGGTTTGCCGGAGCATTTTTTCCAATTTCCCGCTGTGTCCCTCGTGGCACATCAAGCAGGTGCGGCCTTTTTTCCGGTTCACATGGAGATAATGGAGATTCTGGCTGCCGTCCCGGAAATTGGTGGCGGTTGTGGTTGCTTTCGTTTTTACCAACTCCTCATCATGGCAGTTGAAACAAAACTCATAGGCGCCGGGTTTATATTCGGCATAGGTTCCCGGCGGGTAAGCAGAAGTGAAAAGCCTATAAAAACCGGAGTTATGGGGGGCATGACAATCGAGGCACTCGCCTTCTTCTAAGGGGGCATGTTTGAAAGGGTTGAGGGTTAGGTCTTTGGCCACATTACGCCGGGTGCCGTCCGATTTGCCCCGGGTGCGGTTGTGGCACGCCGATAGACACAGTTCGGGCAGCTTTTTTTTCAGGTTGTCGGCCACCTGGGAACCGTGGGGATCATGGCAGGCGATACATTTTTCATAACTTTCTAATGCAGCGTGTTTGAGTCCAGGGACGCTGCCGCCGATATCCTCATGGCATTTGACGCATATGTCGCCCGGTTCAGTGGGCAGCAGGTACTTAAAATCGGTGGTGTGGGGATCATGGCATTCGCTGCACCCCTGTTCGACTATGGAGTGCACATGCTTGTATTTTGATAATGGTATAAAAGATTTTGCTTTACCGGCGCGAGCTTTTTTAGAGGCCCTTTTTGCCCGGGTCTTAGAGGGCGCCTCCGCCGGGGGCTCGCCGTGACAGGAAAGACAGAGTTTATCTTTGGGGCTTTTTAACAAAAATTCGTGGTCCGCCGCATGGGGACGGTGACAATCGGCGCAGTCGCCGGTTTCCAACGGGGCGTGGACAACTTTCTTTTTTGTGGCCTCTTTTTCATGGCAGGAAGCGCATAAAGCAGTGGTGCCGGCGGATTTCAGGTAGTATTTGATAGGGCCGCCGTGGGGATCGTGACACCCAACGCAGTCCCGTTTGGTAATGGCGCTGTGCACGTACTTGCCTTTGCGGTTCTCATCGTGACAGTCGAAACAAACGTCTACTTGATTTACCAGCTTGAATTTATGTTTGCCGGTTTTATCATGGCAGCGGGTGCAATTATCGTCAGCGGGGAAATGAAGCTGCTTCATCTCTTTGAATTGAGTATGGCACTCGGTGGTCATGCAGTCTTCGCCGTTCAACATACCGGGAATACATAACCCGGCTAAGATGATTATCGTTAGTATTACCTGTCTTCGTAATTGCAATGTGTATCTCCTTTTTTTTATTACCAAATCACTTGCCGCCGGCGGCCCTGCCGGGGGCCAAACTTTTAAAAAAGTTTGATCAAAATTTTTGATAAGCTGTACGTTTGTGATATCCAGAAACGCTTGTCCCTGGCTGCTATAATAATTCGTTTAGTTCTCGAAGCGACTCAGTCCTTTCAGAGTTCGACCAGCGCAGTCCCCTCTTGAGAGGGGTGGCGCTGAGGGGCCTTTTTATTTTTTGCCCCGAAGCGACGGGGTGTGTTTGTTTGCAGCCTCCGGCTGCTTATCTCCTGTTGTATTCGGCGGGGCCGTGGTCATGACCGTGACACTGCATGTAACAGTACCCTTTGCTGCCGAAAACTTCAAATTTCAACTGGCCGCTCAGATTGGGAAAGGCCACGTTCTCATCGAAATTGAGCAGGCCGATGTACTGCGGCGAGCCGTGGGGATCATGACATACCGAACAGGGAGTGTTCTGCTCCCTTACATGCTTTTCATGCAGCGGGAAACTACTGGAAAATTCGTTAAATAACGCGGCGGCATTGTGGCATTTATAACAGAGGGCGTAATTTTCCCTGGACCAATGCGAATAATCGCCGGTAACGTATTGTTTTTGCAGGATGTATTCATAGGCGGAACCATGCACTCCTTTGCTTTTGGAATCGCTGCCGTGGCAGTCGCTGCAGTAGATCCTGGAGGAACCGGGCATGTACCCCGGTAAAAGAGTGTAATTACCGGTGCTGTTTTTGCCCCGCGCCGCTACCGGGTGGAAACTGGCATTAGTAGGCTGAAACGCCGCCCTGATATTGGCGGTAGAGGAAAACATCCGCTCTGCCGGGGAAGCCACATGATACTTGTCTTCACCGTGACATTTCAAACATATTTCATATTCATAGACAGCTTGTTTTATCTTGTTCCCCGAAATCGTAACCCCGCTGACATTGCGTAAACTCCCGCTCACACCGGGAGCAGTGGCGCTCATCCTATTGGTGGCGTGGGGATTGTGACAGTCGGCACACTCTACGTGTTTGGGAGCGGTTTTAAGGTCCTCGGTAGGATCATGCACGCCCTGGGAAGCAAATACATTATGCTTACTGAGTTTATAAAAATCACTGCGGATGTCTTTGGCTGCACTGCCGTCGTGACAGGAAAAACAGACCTCTTCTTCTAAGTCGGCGCTGAGTAAACGCTCTTTCCCTTTGGCTGCGTGTGTGCGGTGACAGTTCATGCAGGAATTCTCCGCCGTAGTCGAATAACCGGTGTGCGGCCAGGGATCCCGGCCTTGCCCGTTCCAGGTTTTAGTGGAAATATCGTGGCTGGAAACCCCGTTATAACCGCTGATATCGTGGCAGCTTTTACACAGCGCGGCGCCGCGGTTACTTTTTACTAAAAAATGGCCTATGTCGTTGTTATGGGCATCGTGACAGGTGGTGCACTGCAAAAGTCCGCTCTTGTCGTAACGCACAGTGTCCTTAACCGGTGGGTGCACTAATTCGGGAGAGGTGGCCACTGCCGGGGCCGGGTCGAAAGAGACGGGGTGGTCGTCGGAAAGATCGCTGCCTATGTTGGCCCTCCTGTCCCGGGGCATACGGCCCATATTGGTCTTTAACATGGCAAACTCTTTTTTACGGTGCAAAACCCGGCCTAAAGCCACAGTGCCGTCATGGCAGGACAGGCACAGCTTAGAAGTGCCGTCCGGCTGCCCCGGTACGGAATAGAGGGTGGAACTGTCGTACAAGGTGTAGACTGCTTTGCCTTCTTCCCGGTTCCACAGCGGTGTATCGGGGGTTCCCATATGACTGGTGTGGCAGAAGACACAGATCATAGACGTTTCGCTGGACCTGATATCGCCGGTAATATTGCCGTAGGACAGGTTGTGTTTCGTGTATTTAATGCTGCCGGCATAGGCCCACACAGTCAGGCAGCAGATGGTAACAATTGCCGGGATTAATTTTTTCATATGGTTTCCTCCACCAATCTGAAAATTTGTAAACGGTGGTTATACGTATCGGCTACCCAGATGGTATCGTCATGGTCCACCATGATACCGCTGGGCATCCAGAATCGGTTCTCCTGCTGCCCGGGGCCGCCGAAAAAATAGAGAAATTCTCCATTTTTATCGAATATCTGCACATTGTCGAACATGGCGTCGGCAGCGAAAATATGTCCTTTACTATCTACCGCGATTCCTTTGGGTTTGGCAAAATTCCCGCCTCCCCGGCCGTGACTGCCGAAAACCCGGATAAAACGACCGTTAAAATCGAATACCTGTACGCGGAAGTTCATGGCATCGGTGATATAGATATGTTTCTTATCCGTGGCGATATGAGTGGGGAAATTAAATTCACCTTCCGAGATGCCCCTTTTACCGAAAGAAAATTTTAGCTGCCCGAGGCGGTCGAAACAGAGCACCTGGTGGTTCTGCGTATCCACGCAGTAGAAATGCCCCTGAGCAAATGAGATGGCGGTGATGCGCCGGTCTAAGGACGCGATAAACACCTCCTCGAATCTAAAATTGCTGTTAAAGCGAATCACCCCGCCCTGGGCGGAATCCGCCACGTACAGGCTGCCCCGGTCGTCTATGCAGGCGCTGACCGGCGCAAGAAAATTAATTCCTTTTACCCTGGTGATTCTTTTTTTTATTTTCCCCTGTTTATCGATCAGCAGCACAGCGCCGTTGACGCTGTCGGTGACGCATATAAATTCGGCATTTACCCGGCAGATAGCACAGGGTTTGACGGCTTTCCTTTTTTTTCTACCGAAAATAAAAGTTTTGAGGGATTTCTTTTGTTTCGCGCTGTCCAGGAAATTTATGGTGCGCACTAATTTAACCGACTGGGCAGGAAGCAAAACTAAGGAAGAAAGAGATAGAAAAAATATAAAAGCAGCAGCTTTGACCCGGATTCTCAAAATCTCCTCCGTATCATCAATGCGAAATAGTCGTGCAGCCTTTCGCTGATGTCGTAACCTTCCAGGATATGCTCGTAGAGGAACTCCAACATAAGCCTGCGGATGTTCCACTGCAGCTTCACCAGGACGCTGGTCCGGCTGCGCAGGTAATCGGGCGTTTCAAAACTGATCATCCGGTACATAGCCCGGGCGGTCAGGCTTGGCGATGGGTTGTAGGAGAGATTAACCGTGGCGGTGTTGAAGCGGGTATAGTAATCGCCGGTCAAATATTTCATATAGTTGCGGGAAAGATAGCCGGAAATACTAAAACCGCGAAAGAGCCGGTATGAAGCCGACGCTTTGAAATGCCAACCCTCGTGGCCGGAAGATAGGTTGGAGTCGCGTTTCTCTACCGAGTATTCGAGTCTTATAAGGCGGCTGTCGAGTTTTGCGCCCAGTATGTCCCTATCATAACTCTCAAAAGGGGCCACCAAAAATTGCGACGAAATCTTGTGCTGCATGGAAGATTTATGGTAATACACTTTAAAATATTTCAGGAACAGCACCTGGGCGTTTAAGTTGTATATGGCAGAGTCCATATCGAAATCGGGGTAAGCGAGATAGGAAAAATATACTACCACCCGGGCTTTTTCAGGGATGTTCCCGCCCGGCAGCCGGGTAATAATAAGCGCATGGTCGATCACGTTGACCTGGTAATCCACATCCGGGATATATACCTGGGAGAAACGGGTATCGGTGAGGGTGATGGCAGCGGGATCGATACCGTATTTGGTAACGGTAATGGTGTCTGAAAAGGAAAATTTGTAGATTTCGCTGGTGGAAACGATATCGCTGTGGGAAGTAAAACGGGAGTTCTCATCGCTGCGGGTATAGCTCATATTGATAGCCCCGGTGGGTATAGTTTTGCGGTAAGCAAAAGAGAAGCCCCGGGAAAATACATCCCGTTCCTGGTAAATGGAGTCTTCCAGCCGCCCGCCGACGAAGACTTCCGATTCTAAGCTCTCGAACAGGCGGTGGTGCAGCGCCACCTGTCCTTTCTGTTTCGACGAAGCGCGGCCCTCGGTGTCGTCTTTTATCAAGTCGTAATCGCCGCGCAGGTAAAGTTTTTTTCGCAAATAGTGCCGGTTGTTTAAAAAGAAACGGAAAATATCGAAATTGTAATTCCCGCTCATCTTGTTGTAAGAACCTAAGGCAATTACATTACTGGCGGAGTTGATGCCGTAATAATGGCGCAAATCGGCCATAAATTCCAGGGAATTATAATCCACGTCGTAAACCGCTTCCGAGTAATTTTTCTGCTTAAAAGTTAAAAAGGAGCCGCTCTTTTTTGTTTTGAGCAGGGTGACTTTAAAGTCGATATCGCTGCTTTTTTCTTCTCTTTCAAAAAAAGCCAGCCCCTGGGTGGAGTTGCGCATTCGATACACTAAGAGTTTAAAAGGAAAGCGCAGGCTCGAGGCGGTAATATTTATCCCCGATACCTTGTGGTCGGTAAAGAACCTGCCTAAAAAACGGCGCTCCGCGGTAATATAACTACTCTGCGTATAAAGTTCGATGTTCAGGTTTTTTTTTTTCAGGAAGAGCATACGGATATTGTAGGAATTATTAATCGAATTGTTGATTTCCGCATCGGAGAAGACCGCGGTTTTTGCCCGGTTGCCTACGATATTGGCGTCTATATTGAATGTCAGCAGGTTGGGGTGGTAGATTGCACCCTTGCTGAAAATTTGGATACCCCCTTCTAAAAAACCGCGGGATATATCGTTTATTAAGTTTTCGTTTACATAACTCTTTTCACCGGTAACCTGGTAGTTTAACACAAGAAAACCGGCTAAATCGCTGAAACTGATCAACCGGGAGCCATTTTGTCCATTATGGCCATTCTGTGCCGTTAGGTGCAAGTGCCCGAAAAATAGGAAAAGCAAAATGACCGGCAGAATTACTTTTTTCATGTTCATCCTTATTCTGATTGCTCTTTCAAGAAAAACCGGTTCCCGGCGGTATGGGGTAGATGGCACTGCACACAGGTCCTGCCTTCTTTTTCCTCGTGGGGTTCGATTTTGGTCAGGTCACCCGGCGTGTGGCAGTCGAGGCACATTTGGTCGCCTGTATTTTTTAATAAACTCTCATACTTCGACTCATGGGGTAGGTGGCAGGTACTGCAGCCCCCGCCGGCGATAGGGCCATGGACATAAACGCCGCCAAATTCGCTTTTATCATGGCAGGAAAAACAAAGTAGGCGTCCCTTCCCTTTTAAAAGATTTGCCCTGGCGATATTGTGGCACTCCTTGCACTCCCGTTCCGCAAAATCCGGGTGGCTGGAACGAATCACCTCTTTCACTTCCGGCCTGCCCGTCTTGCCGGTACTGTTTATGGGCGTTCCGTTTTCCGCTTTTGCAACCGCGGTTTTTTTCTTTTCCTCCGGGTTAGGCACCCCGTCGAAAAAAACAGATAGTACTTTATAGTTTTTTTTTACGCTGCAAGCGCATAAGAACAAAAGCAAAAAAACAAAAATCCATTTACATCTATTTTTATTTTTGAAAACTGCCGAATGCATAGACATTTACCTTATTTATCCCGAAATGAGAGGTTACAAAGAGCAGGTACTCCGCTTTGAATTTCGGGGAGATGTATTCCTTAAAATATTCTATATTATCATAGTCGATGGTAACCGCGGCCGGCATGTAGATGTTGTCTCTCGCCATGCCGCCCTTCAGGAAAAAGAGCAGTAGTTCGAACTCCGGGGAAAACACCTGCAGGTTCTGGAAAGCCGCGTCTACTACGTAAATGCGCCCTTCCTTGTCCACCGCGATCCCTTTGTTGCGGGAGAAATTCCCCGGACGCTTGCCCAATTCGCCGTACATGGTAATAAACTTGCCTTTTAGGTCGAAAATCGACACCCGGAAATTGGTGGTTTCGGACACATAAAGCCGCTCGTTGTGGATGCAAATATTGGTGGGGTGAAACAGTTCCCCTTCGGAACTGCCTGCTTTGCCTATCTTGTACAGGGTTTCTCCGCTCTCTTTATCCAATACATGGACGCAGTGCTCTTTCACGTCGCAGACAAAAAGTTTGTTGCCGTGAAAATCCACATCCGAAGGGGCGAACTGGTCCGTTTTCCCGTAAAATTTGACCGGCTTGCCTTTCAGGGTATAGACGATAACCTGTCTCCGCCTCATGTCGGTGACATAGAGGAGTTTATTCTCCTTATCGACCTTCAAGTTGATGGGCCGCTGCAGCTTGCCGCTGCCCGAAAGCCCGATAAAACCGAAGCTGCGATCTTTTAAATCCAAAACCGACACCACCCCGCTGCCGAAATCGCAGACATAGATGACTCCGTCGTAAATATCCACACCGTAGGCTTTTTTGATGACCTTAGGTTTTTCCTGGTCCGCCCCGGCCACAAATTTAAAAAATTTGCTCTTTTTTTTCTTAATATCGTCGGAAGTGGAAAAGGTTTTCAGGTACTGGTACCTGGGCATATTGGGTAAAGAGGGATAGAAAATATAGCCTTTATCTTTGCCCTGGGCCGGGTTTGTTTTGATCTTCCCGGAACCGCCGCAGCTAAAGGTAAGGATGGAAACAAGTATAAACAGTAGTAAGTTTTTTATGATTCTTTTGAAACTGTAATTTTCTTTTTTGTTGTTTTTTAACATAATACATTATAACAAATTTAAGCCCATTTTTAAAGGTTTGAAATATCGTTTGTTAGAAAAAAGGCTCCCCGGCTGGAGAGCCTTTTAAGATTTCCTCGATAGGTTGTAAAACCTATCGACAAATTTAACTTTTTCGCTTTTACGTATGCTAATTATTTGTCGTGGCAGACCAGGCAGAGCGCACTATTGGCGATTGCTACTCTCAGCAGCGGGGCTGCGGCAACAGTGGTGTTATGCACGTCATGGCAGGAAGAACATTCCAGCGTTCCACCTGCGCCTCCGGCTAACATACCGTTGATGGTAGCATCGGCAGCATTGATTTCAGTATCAGCGGCCGCGGAAGTGTCATATACGAAGGAGACCGGGTGGTTCGCTTGCATATTGGTACCTAAAGCTGCGGTGGTGCCTACAAATTCGACGGACAGGGTGCCGGAAGTACCGGCGCCGCCTACAAAGGCGTCGAGAGCTACTGTGTCGTCATGGCAGGAGAGGCACAGCAGTGAAACGCCACTGGGCTGGCCTACGTTTAATTCCATATCGAAACCGGTGCCGTAGGCTGTGAAAGTCGTAGTGGTTAAATCGTGACTCCACAGGGGGGCGTTGGCTACGGTCGTGTCTGCGCCATGAGGCACATGACATACCACGCAAATCCGGCCCAATGCCCAGGCTTCACCGCTAAGATCATGGGCAGAACCCGTGATTAACGCAAAAGCGTTGAATGTTAGTGCTAATGCACATGCGAAAATTATTAGTTTTTTCATGAAAAAACCTCCTCTATGGTTTTATTTGATTTTTTTGAAAATTTAAGCTGTTTTATCATGTTACGTCCTTCGTTGTCGGGGCTTAATAGTTAATTCTATAACAAAAAAGACTTCCTGTCAAGGAAAAAGTTATTTTTTTAACAAATTTTTTGCCGGCAAAATTATTCATTCTTAGCACCGTTTTTTTACAGCCTCGACCGATATGTTTAGTACCCGGCTTCCTGTATTTAGAGTAGTATAAAAAACCCTATCCGTCAACAAAAAACCGGGATTTTTTGCGTAGAAAGCCGTGCCTTCTTTTGTCGGGCATCCTAACTTTAACCTGTAATATCTTTTATTCATTTGATAATATTAGACCTAACTTGGTGATATATTTTTGTAGCAATTATCGTGCCGGAAGCGGCAATCCGGGAAAATAGGCATTATGACGGGGTTTCTTCTTTTTGAGTCGGCAGCAGCGCCGTTCATTTTTGAACACATGTTCAATTTTGACCGTTCAGCATCAGCCACAATGCCGGGTGAAGAGTTATCAGGGTAGTTCTTCATGATGCGCGCCTTACCCGGAAACGAGTGAAATTAAACAAACCCCACTCGCGTGGGGGGGCGTTGAGCCGCTTCGCAGCAAGTAGCGTTTTTGATTCTCAACTATTAGAAGTTTTGATCAAACTTTTTCAAAAG
>JAGLSW010000157.1 GCA_023135565.1 Candidatus Aminicenantota bacterium
CTCGAAAGCCCCTTATAGGCTGCCCTGCCGGGGGCTAAACTTTTGATAATTTAGAATCAAAGGCGCTCCCTGCCGCACCCCCGTCCCCTCATAGGTCTAAGCCTAATGTGCCGGTTAGGGCGAAATGGTGCAGCGGCTCCGCGGCAGCCGGGCTAATGTAAAAAGCAAAACCGAAATCCGTGGTTACTCTGCCCATTCTTAAACCGCCGCCTATACTAAAGGTATGCAGCACCACAGCAGGAGTTCTAAGAGGCTGGGGATCATAACGGTAACCGGCCCGGAAAAAAAAGTCTGTCCGCGGTCTATATACGCCATACTCCCAACCGGCGGCTAAAATCAAGCAATTCCTCATGTCCCGGGGCATCTCTTCCGCAAAATAAACATAGCGGTACCCGGACCAAAACACATATATCGGCTCGATCACCAGGGTAGTCCTTCTTTCCCAATCCAGTTCGTCATCCCGGTCCGACCTAATATAAACGGCGGTTAAATATAACTTTGCCGGACGATAAAGGGTGTCTTCACTCTCCGATGTGTAGGTAATCGGGGGATCATAAAAATTATCGAACAACTGCGTCAGGGTTCGCCGGGCTTTGCCTTTAAAAGGATAAGCCAGGGCCGCTGCCAGCGTGAACGATGGAGAAAATTCATAAGCGGCGCCGATAGTGGATACCAAATAGCTCAGGCTGTGGTTTTCCCGGCGCTGGATCAGCAGGTAGGAATCCACCCCGTAGCCGTCATCCATGTAATACTTGTAATATTCACCCACTACCACATCTCTTTTGCCGGAAACATAGTCTACTTTGACGCCGATATCGAGTTTTGCTCCCAATTTGAAAGCAGCGGCGGCAAAAAAAGTGTCTTCCCTGCCGCTGAAGTCGCCCCTATAGGCCCAATATCGCTCATCGATGTTAAAAGAGGGCAGCGCCGGTAAAACGGGCAAATACCAACCTGCCGACAGGCGCAGGTTTTTCAAAGGAAAGGAAAAAGCCGCGCCGCTTAGTTGGGCGGTTTGGGCTGTTATGGGTGCAGGCTCATAAAGAACCCCTTCGTTGATGCCCCAGTATTGAAAGGCGCTGTGGGACATATAGTTCCCGGAAACACCCAGGTTAAATTTCCCGCCGCCGGGCAGCAGGGCCGGGTTGACGGCTGCGGCAAAGGGCCTGGAAGTAAAGTAGGAAACACCGCCCGCGGCTAACATGCGGGCATCGAAAATAGGCGTCCCGTTCCAGGTAATGGCCGGGGATTCTTTCCTGTGGTAATCGAAATCCTGGGCTAAAAGGCTAAAATTAAAAACCATTAAGCTGCTTATTCCCAAAGTCAAACAGGCAAAAAACAGGCAAAATTTTCGTTTTTTCTTCATTTTTTCTCCTTTTAATCGAAAAACAGGTGCTTTGCTGCACTGCGGGGGTGCGGCGCACCCAGCCGATTAACAAAAGTTTTGCGGGGGTCCAGGGGGCAGTTTTACAAAAGCGCCCCCTGGTCGCCGAAGGCAAGCCTGCCATTAATTATATACGGATGTTTTTAATAGAAAAGCCTGTATTTTTCCACAAAAAAATTTTTTTTTGTCCCGGTATTGTGATAAAATATCTATGCCATTACATGGCGGTAATGAGCAGCATGTTTTACTTAATTCGATTTCCCACCGTCAGGTGGTTTTTTTTCGAGTTTAGTCTTGAATAAACACTATGTATTCCCGCGAGGTGCAAATTGAACGAAACGGTGCTTTCGATTTTAAAAACAATGTACCCGGTTGTGATTTTAGCTGCCGTGATCTATATGCTGATGTGCGCTTTCCTTTTTTTTGCCCAATCTTCTCTCCTTTATTATCCCGGCAGGTCGATACATATGACGCCGGGAACAATCGGTTTTCGCTATGAAGACGTCTCATATACTACCGGCGACGGGGTAAAGATTTCAGCCTGGTATATCCCGGCGGAGAAAAAAGAAGCGAAAATAGTCATCTTGTTCTGCCACGGCAATGCCGGTAATATATCCCACCGCCTGGATACCATCGCTATTTTTCGGCAGTTGGGTTTAAACACCTTCCTTTTCGATTATCGCGGTTATGGCCGGAGCGCAGGCAAACCCTCGGAAAAAGGCACCTATTTAGATGTGGCCGGAGCCTGGGACTACCTGACCGAAGAAAAAGGAATCGCCCCGGGAAACATCATCCTTGCCGGGCGTTCTTTAGGCGGCGCGGTGGCAGCCTGGATGGCGGTTAAGGAGAAGCCCCGTGCATTGATTGTAGAATCTACATTTACCTCGATTCCCGATGCCGGGGCAAAGCTTTATCCTTTTTTGCCGGTGCGGCTGCTTTCCCGTTTCTCTTACGACACCCGGGAAAATATCAAAAAGGTAAAATGCCCGGTATTGGTTGTACACAGCCCGGATGACGAGTTGATTCCTTATGCTTTTGGCCGGGAGATTTTCGAAGCGGCCAATGAACCGAAGCGGTTTTTGGTTCTCAGCGGCAGTCACAACGAAGGTTTTATGGTTTCGCGGGAGAGTTACGTAAGCGGCTTAAGGGAGTTTTTAGGGCTGAATTAAGACGCGGCGCACCCGGCCTCTTAGCCTC
>JAGLSW010000158.1 GCA_023135565.1 Candidatus Aminicenantota bacterium
CGCGTGGGGGGGCTATGAGCCGCTTCGCCGCAAGAGGCAGCGGGTGAGCGCTTTTGATTCTAAATAAATAGAAGCTTTGATCAAACTTTTTCAAAAGTTTGGCCCCCGGCAGGGCCGCCGGAGGCAACCCCACGGCGCGGGGGGCCTATGAGGGGTTCCGGGTAACAAGAAAGCGTATCGCTCATCAGAAGTTTTGGGAGTCCAGAACCCTTTTTCAAAAGGGTTTTGGCCGCCGGAGGCAATATATTGCAAAAAATCCCGGGGGAAATCGGGGAAAAATATAGAAGAAAGCCTTGAAAGAAATACGCTTATAGAATAAAATAGGGATGTGAAAGAAAGAATTTTTCTCCCTGATTGGAAACCGGTAGGAAACAGGTGGGAGTATGAGTAAAAAATTTAATATCACAGGCACCTGTATTCCCCAGTTGCATTATATGGCCGACACCTCGGAAAAAATCGAGCAGATATTAAAGATCATCGAAGCCGGGGAATATTTTGCTATCAACCGGCCCCGGCAGTACGGCAAAACAACCACTATGTACCTGCTGGACCAGGCACTCAAGAAGCGTAAAGATTACCTGGTTCTCAAGATCAGTTTCGAAGCCATCGACGCCCCTACTTATTCCAGGCAGGAAGGTTTTATCGCCGCTTTTTTAGATATGCTGCGAGAAAAATTCCTGTTTTTGGAAAAGCAGGATTTCGCGGATATTATTAGCCGGGAAATGCCTGCTGTCCGCACCATGCGCGAACTGGCAAGTTTAATTACCGCCCTCGTGCAAAAGATTGCGCTTAAAACGGTATTGATGATCGACGAAGTGGATAAGTCGAGTAACAATGAACTGTTTCTCGATTTTTTAGGTATGCTGCGCACCAAGTATCTTAAGCGCAGTGAAGGAGAGGATTATACTTTTTTTTCCGTAATACTGGCCGGGGTGCACGACGTAAAAACTTTGAAAGCCAAAATTCCCGGCGCGGCGGAAAAGGTAAAATTCAACAGTCCCTGGAACATTGCCGTTGATTTTAAGGTGGATCTCAGTTTATTTCCCGGGGAGATAGAACCCATGCTGGAAGATTATGCCCGGGACAGGGGGATTGTTTTAGACGTTTCCCGGTTTGCCGGGAAGTTGTTTTATTATACATCCGGGTATCCTTTTTTGGTCAGCAAGCTCTGTAAGATTATAGACGAAGAGATACTCCCCCAGATCCCGAAAAAAGAGTGGACGGAAGACCACCTGGAAAAAGCAGTGCAATTGATTTTAAAAGAGGAATCTACTAACTTTTCTACCCTGATCAAAAACCTCGAGAACAATGAATCTCTTTATGAATCGGTGCATGATGTGATTATCAAAGGACTGCGGCGTTCTTTTAACCGGGACAACCCGGTGATAGATATGGGGGCTGCTTACGGGATATTCCGGGAAGAAGAGGGCCGGGTCAAGATTCACAATCGCATTTATGAGCAGCGTATTTACAATTACATGTCGTCCAAAGCGGAGACTTCGGAAATGTTCAACTATAATTTCAGCGACAATTTCATCGAAGCCGGTGGTTTTTTGAATTTCGAGAAAGTGCTGTTGAAATTTCAGGAATTTATGCGTGAGCAGTACAGCCGCAAAGATGAAAAATTTCTTGAAAGGAACGGCAGGCTGCTTTTTTTAGCTTTTTTAAAACCTATTATCAATGCCAGGGGATTTGATTTCAAAGAGGTTGAGATTTCCGAAGAGAAGCGGCTGGACGTGGTGGTCACTTATCTAAACAGGAAATACATCATTGAATTAAAGCGCTGGCAGGGAGAGAAAGCCCACGAAAAGGGAATCGTGCAATTGGTGGATTATTTAGAGCGCCAGGGTCAGGAAGAGGGTTTTTTGATTATTTTCGATTTTCGTAAAAGCAGTGAAACGGAGCGGTTGAAAACCAAAAGTCAACATCTAACCGTAGGTGATAAGAAAATCTTTTTGGTGCGCGTATAGTTTGCCGCGGGAACAGAAAGAACTATTAAGGGGAACAAAAAAGATTTGTTGTACTCCCGCTTGTTTTTTAGGATATAGAGGATTTCGCTCTCTGGGTCCAGCAGGTTGCCGAATTTCTTGGCCCTGGCCAAGCAGGCTTAGTTTTTTTAGATTTTATGCTTAAACCATTTTATTTTTCCACTCTGCGTTTCTTCTTTGGATGCTCTTTCTCTTTTCTAAATTTGTCGGGAGAAAAGCTCATTGGAGCGATGGATTTCCTTCCGCTGATATTTGACGGTGAAGTATTTATCACCCACGTTCCATCGTTATCGGTCTGTGTAGTCGATTGTTTAAATTTCTGGATGCGGTGGTTATCTGAATCGGAAACATAAACATAACCATTGCTATCAGCAAATATGCCATGGGCATCATCAAATTGACCCGTTCCGCTGCCATAAATTCCCCATTTAGTCAGAAAAGTACCATTGGAATCAAATTTCTGAACCCGGTGGTTGCTTGTATCGAGCACATAGACATTATCACTGTTGCCAACCGATATATCTCTTGGTTGGCGAAATTTCCCATCCGAACCTCCCTGCTCTCCCCATGTGATGATAAAATCACCATTGGAAGTGAATTTTTGAACCCGATGATTGTTTTTTTCACAAACATATACATTATTGCTCGTATCTACAGCTATACCGGTTGGCCCATCCAATTGGCCATTATTATTCCCTTTGCCCCCCCATTCTGTAATAGTTTGGCCGGTAGAAGAAAACTTCTGAACGCGATGCGCATTCAAATCAGTTACATAGATATTATTAGCATTGTCTGCTGCAATTCCGGCAGCCCATAAAAATTGTCCATCGCCAACTCCTTTTGCCCCCCATTCAATTATAAAATTCCCACTGGAAGAGAATTTCTGAATTCTGCGATTAAGAGAGTCACAAACATATACATTATTTGAATTATCTATTGCTAAACTCATCGGGCTATTAAATTCTCCTTTGCCCCCGCCCTCGCTGCCCCAGTTGGATTTATATAATCCGCTGGTGTCAAACACCGAGACCCTATGGCGGCCGTAATCGACAACATATACATAATCATTATTGTTTACTGCTATGTCGGCGGGAAAGTCAAACTGACCGTCGCCGTTTCCTTGTTCACCCCAGTGGGCGAAAAACTCATAGGTATACCCGGAGAGTGTTGCATCAATTGTGTAACTCTTGTTATCTTCAAAGGTATTTGTTCTTGTGGCTTCGCCGCAGTAGTCTTTCACCAATTTCAATTCATGACTTCCCTCTGTAATTAGAAGGTCGCAGGGGGTTGAGCTCTCTGCACTTAGTCCATCAACATAAACCTGGGCTGCGGAAGGTGTCGATTCGATATGGACGCTTACCAGTTTCGTGGTCGTTGCATTCAGGGTATGGTTCCTGTTCATTTCGATTGTCCCACTTGCCGCTGCCGGGCTGTTGTCCAATAGAACGGTTAGGTCTGTATAACCGGACATTAAGGTGTAACTATAATTTACGGTTTCACCTTTTTTATAAGTGTGAATCCCAGCATTTGGGGTTCCGCCAACCCCATCTCCTACACTAACTGTAAGTTCGTACTGTTTCTTTTTCTTTAATAATAGATAAATGACAACAGCTGTTAAAACCACACCTGCTGCAGTCAAAAATACGGGAAATTTTTTCTTTTTCTTTGGGACTGGGTGCTCGATTACTTTTTTCTCGAAAACCTTTTTATATATTTTAAGACTTTTTAAATCTACGCCTTCTATCGTTTTGACGCCACATTTTTTTGCTTCTTGATAGTTTATTTTCGCGCGTTTTTTTTTCTTCACGTTCTCATATACCGCACCAAGAAGAAGGAAAAATCTTCCCACGCTGTCTCTTTGATTTTCCCTGTTCAATAATTTGGGGTCAAAATCTTTAAGTTTCTTTTTTGCGTCGTTATAATTACCCTCTTTGTAATGGCCCAGCGCGAGTTTAAAACATTCTTTTACATCAGCAGGTTTAGCAGGTTCATGTTTTAGAGATATTTTATCCCTTTGTATCAATCCCCAGGGATAATGCCATATTTTTTTAACGATTCTCCGCATAGTCTCAATGCCCAGGGCATCGGCCGATCCAATGCCGTTATCCCTGATGATCATTCCAATAATACCATCTCCTGAAATCAGGGGTGCGCCTGAAGTCCCGGGAAGAACACTGCTAATCCGTACAGGAAATATCGATAAAATTTGAACATCTTTGATAACACCCGCTTCTTTATCTGAAGGCACCCACCAATCCTGACTCCGGCCGATAAACCAGACAGCACTATTTCTCCTGGGAGAGGCGAAATAATTATTCTCCCATCGATACTCCGGGAATGGCTTTGGGATTTCAAGCAAAGCTAGGTCAACATCAACAGTCGGGAGATCTAAAAGTTTAACCTTCACTGGATTACCTCTATCTGAGTAAAACCTCGCTTCGATATCCGGTTTTTGAACATCCGGGAGCTTTTTTTTTCTAACCACATGCTCAGCCGTGGCGACATACAATAACTCACCTCGCTCCCCTATCACAAAGCCAAACCCATGCCCAGTGCTTCCATCGGAAAACGTAACACTCAATTGTACAACATTTTTTAAGAATTTTGTAGTTGCTTTATCTCCTTTACTTTGCACTTGAGCCGAAACCTGGAACAACTGCATCAAGGCAAGCATTGCTGTAAGAGAAAAAATTGCAAAATATAATTTCTTGTTTTGTGTTGCCATAGTCATCTCCTTTTATGTGTAATTTAAGAAAATATTGTGCTTCGTATCCGCCACATGACCCCAACCAGGAACAGCAGCGCCCCCCAAAACATTTTTAATCCTTGTTGGTGGAAGAGGTATTGTAGATACGTTGGGGTAAGATTCTTCCTAAAATCTCCCGAACCAACCGAAACTCTTGATACAGCTCCCTCGAAAATCGCCTGTACACCGCTATCTGCTTTTGATATTTCCAGCCGCCTGCTTTTTGCCTTCCCCAGGGTTAAGTGGCCTAACGCAGGCAGTGTCAATGTACGTCCTGTTTCCAGTATTGCCAGCTCTCCCGAACGAATAGCAGATTCCATATTCCCGGAATTCGGGGGAAATTCTTCAATAAAACCGATTGCGTGTGTTTGCATGCCGCGAAGCTTCCAATTCCCATAGACGGTAATTCTTAATCGGACAGGAACAGATCCGACCCTGGCCGTTCTAAACGCTACCGTCTCCGGTACTTCGGTATTTATGTTAACCGGTTTGCTTGCTCCTTTATCCGTATCTATCTTCATCCGGGCCTTAAGTACGTTAACTGATCCTGATATTTGCGCTTCTGAAATAAATATCGTTAATTCATTACCCTGTACGCTCAATTCGATTCGCGCACCCTTCTGGATATGTAAATAATTAACAGTAATCTTTTCTCCTTCCAAACCTAATAATTCCAGTGAGGACGTTTCTTTCCCGGAATCGATGGTTACATTATCTATAAAAAATTCTTTGGTAACAAACTGATGATAGGACGACCAGTTTTCGCGCAGTGATAATACGACATTTCCGCTGGTAACGTTAATGGAAACATGTGTTGAGAAGATCGGTACTGTCCAGAAAAGTCCGACAATCACAAGGCATATAACAGCGATAACCAACGCCCATTTTCGCTTGCTGTTTTTTTGTACAACAGATAGCAGCTTTGCCGATGATTCAAGCCAAACAAACTGTTTTTCCGCTCCTACTATGTCATCATCATCCAATAAATTTTTGGCCGCACCCCGCAATCTCCGCGCACGTTCATCGTGAAGTCGCTTTATCGTCTTTTTTATCATTTCCACTTCCTCCCACAATCACCCGGATATTTTTTTTCTTCAACCATTTAGCGGTTTTTTGATTTCTTGCCGCAACTTCTACACAAAGTTCTTCCGTACCCTTTGCAGGTAGGATAATTTTAATCAGCTTTCCGGCTCGATAGGATGATTCCGGCGCATCCTCCCACGAAGTTTCTCTCAGGCTGCCGTATGTCCTTGCAGCCCGCCATAGCACATTTTTTACATCTACCGTAGTGCGCAGATACAGCCGTATTTTGCCATCATTCGTAACGGGGGCCAGTTTTGATGCAACAATCAACGGGATATAAATTTTATCCATTTCATTTCCAATCCAGCCAAAAACACAGATATCCTTAGATGAAAGTTTTCTCAAGAAGACCACATCCCCCAGCGGCCAGGTAAATGTTTGTCCGGCATCGAGGTTTCCATCCATCCGGTAATAGACCTTCAACTTTACCCCGACCGCACGGATATAAATTGGCCGGTCGTTGACTACCGGTGAGGTGAGTTCAAGAATCTCATCTTCTTTCGTTTCGAAAAAAAAATCGCCTTTAGTAACTCCAACCACACCCATAAAATCGGCAGAAACAAGTGAACTATAGAATCCTTCACAACGATTTTTATCGCGCTTCTGGTATTTGAGTTTCTGATTTTTTATCGGTGTTATTTTGTCATCACATGATTGTGAAAATACAAACTGAGAATTGGAGATTAACATAAAAAAAGTTACTGCATATAAAAATCTATTTTTCTTCATATGTTTAATATAGAATAAAAAAAAACTTTTGTCAAGCGATTCAAACCGGAGATTGCAATTCTAATTTTGGGAAAATTGTTTGTTTTCAACAATGGGGAAAAAGGTTACCCGGTCGTGAAATCTTCCCACTTTCCGGCAAAATATTTTTCGCAAGCCTTTTTTTCGTTTGTCATTTGCCCTACCACGTTGGGAGGGGTTACACCGCTACGGGTCAGCAAGTTTGTAGAAAAATGCCTCCCCGCTCACCAAAAATACAACAGGTTTGTAGAAAAAACGGGTACGTGCCCGCAGTCCATGAGGGGCTGAGGAAGCCATCTCCAACCCAAAGGAGAGGGAAAGGGGAAAGGTTAATTTTAAATCACCGGATTTTTTTTAGTTTGGTTGACAATTCCCTAAAATCGCATTACAATGCATACAGGAGCATACAATGAAAGAAGTAATGACTGTCAGGCTTGACAGTGAGACAAAAGATAAATTAGAAGAACTTGCAAAAGTTACAGCCCGGTCGAAATCTTTCCTGGCTGCTGAAGAAGCTATCCACGATTATATTAAAATAAACGAATGGCAAATCAAGGCAATCCAGGAAGGAATCCGCCAGGCAGATCAATGTAAATTGATAGCTCATGAAGAATTAGTCCGCAAGTGGGAGAAAAAGCATTAAAATTCGCTGGACTTATGCGGCATCGGATGATCTCGATTCCGCGGCGCAGCCATAAGCCGCAGCCAAAACCCAAGTGCAGGGGAAAGAAAGCGTATTTTTTTTTCAGGGTTTTGCAAATTGTTAATAAAAGATATATAATATAGAAGAGAAAACGAAGCATGAAGAGTATAGAACGGTTAACATTGATCCTAAGAAAAAACAAGCCGACGTTAAAAAAGAAGTACGCCGTTAATAAATTAGGTATCTTCGGTTCCTATGCGCGGGGTGAAGAGACGCCCGGCAGCGACGTGGATGTGTTGGTGCAATTGGGGAAGCCTATAGGGTTAGATTTTGTCACCCTGGCAGACGAGCTCGAGGAATTATTAGGAGTCGAAGTAGATTTAGTTTCGGCCAATGCCGTCAAGCCGAGGATGATGGAGCAAATCGAGAAAGAGTTGGTATATGTCTAAGAGAAATTGGGAAGTCTTATTTGAAGATATCCTGGAATCAATTGAGAAAATAGAACGCTATACAGTGTTTCTTCAAAACTAATAGAAACAATACCGGGTCGTTTCTGTGCCTCCGGCGGCCCTGCCGGGG
>JAGLSW010000159.1 GCA_023135565.1 Candidatus Aminicenantota bacterium
TCAATTTAGGTGAGCGCTATAGGTTACCGAGCCGTGGAAAAGGGGTACTTTGATAGTGGGAAGGGGTCACTGGGCCGTGGGGAAGGGGTACTTTGATAGTGGAAAGGGGTCACTGGGTCGTGGGAAGGGGTTACTGGGCCGTGCGGAAGGGGTGAATCGGCAGTGCGGGCGGGTCAATGAGCGGTGCGGGAGGGTCACTGAGCGGTGTGGAAGTCCGATTCGCCAATCGTTAAAAGTTCCCCTTGAATTATTGTTCTATTTATATTATAGTAAGCTCATGAAAGAACAGGTTATCGTTTTGGCATTCTCAAACGACAGGGATGACTACTTAGATTGCATCGTCGAAGAAAGGAAAAATATCTATAACGCACTGCGGAATCACGACATGAAAGGATTTATCAGGGTTGAGAAGTCCGAACATACGTCCATCGACGACTTATTCGACACCTTTAATCTTTATAGAGATAGGATAGCTCTTTTCCATTACGGCGGTCATGCCGGAGGAACTCACTTGCAGTTAGAATCCGGCGCGGGTAAAGCCCAATTAGCCGACGCCGGGGGGCTGGCGCAATTGATGGGCCGGGAAAAAGAACTGCGACTGGTTTTTCTCAACGGCTGCGCCACCAAAAAACAGGTGGTTCTTTTACTGGATGCCGGGGTAAAAGCAGTGATTGCCACCTCGGTACCTATAAATGACAACATGGCCACGGAATTTGCCGAACAGTTTTTTAAGGCGCTGGTGCTGAAACAAAGCATCGGGGAAGCTTTTAAAAACGCCCAGGCGAAGATGAGGACTTACGGTTCCGCCCGGGAAATAAAAATCTATAAATACCGGGATGTGCACTGGAAAGACAAAGAAGATCACACCGTCGGCGAAATGCCCTGGGGCCTATACTACGATGAAAATCACCCCGGCGTATTGGACTGGAAACTACCGGACACGCCGCCATTCCCTACATTTTTCCCCGACGGGGAAGCCCCTTACAAAGACAGCGCCGCGGTCAATACCCAATTAGTAGAAATCCTGACCAAAAAGATTGCGCCGTACAGCATATTAATGCGCCAGCTAATAGAGCTTGCCCGGCAAAGCGATGAAATAGGCATAGGGAAATTCCAGAGCGAAATTATTAACAGCTTCCCCATACCGGTGGGCAAACAATTGCGGCGGCTTTTTGCCGGTTCTACCTGCAACAACAACAGGTTGCGACAATTAGTGCTCACCTATAACTCGATTGTTCAATTGACCTGTTTTATTATGTTATCCCAGCTCTGGGAAGAGTGCACTAAGAACCGGGAACTTGTTATTGGTGGCGATTTTCTACGGGAATTGCAGAGTTTCTATACCCTCAGGGAGAATAATTTCCGGGAATTCGACTATGTAAAGTTAGCCCGGGCCACCGCCGGGATTTTTAAGAAAAACCAGATCGAATATTTCGTGGAAGAGTTGAGCGTCTTAGAAGAAAGCTTCCGGGCCGAGGATGAATTTTACCGGGCCTACCTGTTTCTGGAGAAGCTGAAGGCTTCGCTCCTCGAGAAAAAAATAAACCCGGAGGAGGTCGAGAGCCTGTGTATAGATGGGGAAAAACATCTAAGCGCTGTACTAAGCAAGCTGTCCTTTTTCGTTAAATATAGGCTGGCCACAGTGAAGCGGATCGAGGTTATCAAATACCGGTTTAAAGACCCGAAATTCAAGCACCGGAAAATCATCCAGTATAACGCGAATGATCCTAATTTAGCAGTGAACCAGGATGAACATGACAGTTTCACGGAACATGAGTCGGTTTTTTTATTTAAAGACGTCAAGGATGTAAGCGAATGCCTCAGCCTGTCTCCTTTCGTAGTGGATAAACACGCCCTGGAACCCAAAAAAAGCGAAGCTGTGTCGCTGCTCTTTTTTTACAGTTACCCGGAGGAATCGGGCAGCAAGTATTACTATAATTCTTTCGACAAAGAGGATGAAACCTTCGCGGTTTCCGACAAAAATCACAGGGCCATCAAAGAGCAATTTCCGGAATTTAAGAAAACCTGCCTGCCGGAGGTGAAAGACAAATGATAAGCGAGAAGAAATCACCCTTCAAATTCTTAGACGCCTACGGGAAAGGGGATAAAGATATTTTCTTCGGCAGGGAAAAGGAAATAGAGCTATTATACGACACTACTTTCGAGACCAACTTGATGCTGGTTTACGGGCAGTCGGGAACGGGAAAAACCAGTCTTATCCAGTGCGGGTTGGCCAACCGTTTCCCGGGATCCGATTGGTTTGCCTTATATACCCGCAGGGCAGATAATATTAATACTTCTTTATGGAGGGAGATATACCGTTTTGCCAAAAAGCCCATCAAAGTGGAAGCGTCGGTTCCCGAAGCGGTGCAGTCTCTCTATCTCGATTATTTCAAACCGGTGTATTTGATTTTCGATCAATTCGAGGAACTTTTTATCCTGGGCGGCCCGGAAGAGCAGGATGAGTTTTTCGAAACCGCCGCGGAGCTGCTGCGGTCGGGGATTTCCTGCAAACTCATTTTTGTGATGCGGGAGGAGTATATAGCCCGGCTTTATGATTTCGAGAAAGTGGTGCCCGTGCTTTTCGACCACCGCATCCGGGTGGAGCCCATGCAGCCGGTAAATATAGAAAAGGTGATTCGCGGTTCCGCCGGAAAGTTCGGGATTAGCATTATCCAGCCCGAAGAAACCGTAAAGGGAATCATCGAGAATAACAAGGGCGGCGAGGGAATGGTGCAACTGCCTTATTTACAGGTTTATTTAGACCGTTTGTACCGGGAAGGCGCGAAAGTATCCACCGTGAAGGACGGCCCAGTTGAATTCACACCGGCATTGGTAAAAGAAACCGGTAAAATCAGCGATGTGATGGCCGCATTTTTAGATGAGCAAACGGAGCAGGTTCAGCAAACCTTGATAAAAAAACACCCCGGCGCGGCGGTTGATGCGGTTAGGCAGGTGCTCAATGAATTTGCCTCCGTAGAAGGAACCAACCTGCCTCTGCAAAAAGAAGCGCTTTATACGAAACTGGCGCTGCCTAAAGATGTGGTGGATTTTTGTCTCACCGGGCTGGAGAAGGGGCGTCTCCTGCGCCTGAACGACAGGGAAAACACTTATGAGGCCGCCCATGATACCCTGGCGCGAAAGATAGATGACAGCAGGAGCATTGAAGAGAAGGCGCTGCTAAAAGCGGAAAAGCTGGTCAAAGACAGATTGGCCGCCTTTGCCGTTTTTGAAGGCGCGGGTGCTCTTCTTACGGAAAAAGAACTTAACTATATCGAGGCGTATGTTGAAAAGTTAAAGTCGAAATTAGGCCCTGATGAAATAGATTTTATAACTGAAAGTAGAAAGAAGATCACAAAACGAAAGCGATTCATTGTTTTTACTGTTTCCGCCATAATAATCATATTATTATTGGTAACTACCATCGCAGTTAGTTTGTGGCGGAAAGCAGAAGAAAGTTTTAAAAATATAGCTTTAACAGAATCAAACCGTCTTGCTGCATTAGCGACAGAAAAAGTAAAAAAAGACCCTACCAACGCCTTACGAATAGCTGAAAAGGCATACCGATTGGATAAAAACGAACAGGTAAGGAAAACTATTCACAAAATTTACAGTGAAAATAACTTCTATAAAGTTGTGGCAAAGCATGGAATATTTGTCACTTCCGCTACTATCTCCCCGGACGGCAGGTACATCCTCACTGGTTCGAAGGACAACACTGCTCGGTTATGGGACTTGCATGGAAAGGAAATACAGGTTTTCAGGGGGCATAAAGAATTGATAAGTTCCGTTGCCTTTTCCCCGAACAGAAAAACTATTCTCACCGGCTCTTTTGATAAAACCGCCCGGTTATGGGACTTGCAGGGAAAGCAATTAGAGGTCTTTAAAGGGCATAAGGACGATGTCACTTCCGTCGCCTTTTCCCCTGACGGCAAAACCATTCTCACCGGGTCTATAGATCGAACAGCCCGTTTATGGAATTTGCATGGAAAGGAGATACAGGTTTTTAGGGGGCATGAAGAATTGATAAGTTCCGTCGCCTTTTCGCCCGACGGCAAAACCATTCTCACCAGCTCTTTTGATAACACCGCCCGGTTATGGAAATGGCACGGGACGCAATTAAATGTTTTCAGGGGACATGAAGGTGATGTCGAATCCGTCGTCTTTTCTCCTGACGGCAAAACCATTCTCACCGGGTCGGCAGATAAAACCGCCCGGTTATGGGACTTACATGGGAACCAATTACAGGTTTTCATGGGTCATAAGAACACTGTCACTTCCGCTGCCTTTTCCCCTGACGGCAAAGCCATCCTCACCGGGTCTTATGACAGAACCGTCCGGTTATGGAACTTGCAGGGACAGCAATTACAGGTCTTCATTGGGCATAAAATGGCGGTCACTTCCGTCGCCTTTTCCCCTGACGGCAAAACTATTCTCACCGGATCTATAGATAGCACCGCCCGGTTATGGGACCTGCAAAAAAAGGAAGTGACGGCTTTTAGCAAGCATGAAAAAAGTGTCACTTCCGTCGCCTTTTCCCCTGACGGGAAAACCATCCTCACTGGGTCGGAGGATAAAACCGTCCGCTTACGGGACTTGCAGGGGAAGGAAATACAGATATTAAGGGGTCATAAAAGCTGGGTCACTTCCGTCGCCTTTTCCCCTGACGGCAAAACCATTCTCACCGGATCTATAGATCGAACCGCCCGGTTATGGAATTTGCAGGGCAAGCAATTACAGGTTTTTAGGGGGCACAAAGCTGCGGTCTATTCCGTGATCTTTTCCCCAAACGGCAAATATATTCTCACCGGATCAAGGGATTTTTCCGCCCGTTTATGGAACTTGCAGGGAAAGCAATTACAGGTCATCATGGGACACAAAGCTGCGGTTTATTCCGTTACCTTTTCCCCGAACGGCAAAACTATTCTCACCGGGTCCCGGGATCGAACCGCCCGTTTATGGGACTTGCAAGGAAAGCAATTACAGGTTTTAAGGGGGCATCAAGATGTAGTTCATTCCGTCACCTTTTCCCCGGACGGTAAAACTATTCTCACCGGGTCCTGGGATAACACCGCCCGTTTATGGGATTTGTTGAGAAATCAAAAACAGGTGTTCAGGGGGAATGAAACTGCGGTCTATTCCGTCGCTTTTTCTCCCAACGGTAACTATATTCTCACAGGTTCGCAAGATAAAACCGCCCGGCTATGGAATTTGCAGGGAATGCAATTACAGGTCTTCAGGGGGCATGAAGACCAGGTCTACACCGTCGCTTTTTCACCGGACAGCAAATCCATCCTCACCGGATCGGTGGATGGCACTGCCCGGTTATGGGAAATTAAAATGCCCTTAGACGAATTCTTGAAAAAGGGGAATTTTGAAGAACTGAGCGAAGCACAAAAACGGCAATTCGGCATCAAAGATTAGACAGCCCCAGCCCCAACTTATTAAAAAAGATTGCAGAGGAGATTAAAAATGCCTGAAAGAGATATTGGGCAAGAAATTTTCAGCAGGCATTCGGGAAATCAAGGACTTTAAAAAAGGTAAAGTTTCCCTGAGAACGCATATGCTCAAAGAACCGGGTCCCGCTAAAAAAATAAGAGAAAAACTAAGATTATTCCCATCCGCTTTTTCTTTACCTACCTGCCCTTTTCTTATGCAAAATAGTTGAAAAATACCGAAAACTGGAATATAATATTACCATGGACGAAATATTCAAGATTAATGATAAGATTATCAAGCGGATTATGCAGAAACCGGACAATGCCAAAACATTCCTGGAAAAAATCCTGCCCGAAAAACTAAAAAAAAGAATCGACTTCTCAAGCTTAGAAATCGGCCCTACCAATTATGTCTCCCAGGAGTTCAAAGAATTTTTCGCCGACATCATAATCAAAACAAAAATAATCTCGAAAGATGGCGTAAAACTGCTTACGGATATATGTTTTATCTTTGAACACAAAACAGAAGCCCACAGGAAAATTTTCATCCAATTCTTGAAATATATGGTGCAAGAATGGCAAAAAGATATCGACAAAAATATCCCCCTGCGTATCATCGTTCCAATCGTATTCTATCATGGCAAAAAACCCTGGAAAGTATCGCCATCCTTTGCCGGTCAATTCGACATCGACGATGATATTAAAGAATATTTGTTGAATTTCAAGTATATCCTTTTCGACACTGCCACCTGGGATTTCCGGGAAGAAACCGATGAACAGTTAAAAAATAATGTCTTTCTATTGAGCGCCATGGCGCTGATGAAATACGCCTATAACGACGATCATGAAACAATAGAAGGAATATTTAATTTCTGGCGTGAGAAAGGATTTACCGGGGATATTGAAAATGTAATATTCTTTCTCACCTATATTTCAGAGACAAAAGATTTAAGCCAAAAACAGCTCAAAGAGCTGCTGATAAAAACTAAATTAGAAGGAGGCGAAATCATGGAAACATTAGCCCAAAGACTGAGAGCCGAAGGTAAAAGAATGGGAATAGAAGAGGGTCTAAGACAAGGATTGAAAGAAGGACTGAAAGAAGGAATAGAAGAGGGAGAAAAAAAGGGAAAACTTGAAACAGCAAAACGCATGTTAAATAGCGGTTTGACGGTTAAAGATATTGTTACATTTACCGGCCTTTCAGAAAAAGAGGTAAGAACATTCATAAATTAGCTCTGCTTTTAATAAATGTCCGTTTTACGGAAGACACCATGAGCGTAGACTTAATGGATGGCCGGACTATCACTGTTCCGCTGGCCTGGTATCCCCGGTTAGGAAAATAGGGGACAGGCATGACCGCCTCATAGGCTCCCCGCGCCGCGGGGTTGAAAAATACCGAAAACTGGAATATAATATCACCATGGACGAAATATTCAAGATTAATGATAAGATTATCAAGAGGATTATGCAGAAACCGGACAATGCAAAAACATTCCTAAAAAAAATCCTGCCCGAAAAAATAAAAAAAAGAATCGATTTTTCAAGTTTAGAAATCGGCCCTACCAATTATGTGTCCCAGGAGTTCAAAGAATTTTTCGCGGACATCATTATCAAAACAAAAATAATCTCGAAAGATGGCGTAAAACTGCTTACGGATATATGTTTCATCTGTGAACACAAAACAGAAGCCCACAGGAAAATTTTCATCCAATTCTTGAAATATATGGTGCAGGAATGGCAAAAAGATATCGACGAAAATATCCCCCTGCGTATCATCGTTCCAATCGTATTTTATCATGGCAAGACCCCCTGGAAAGTATCGCCATCCTTTGCCGGTCAATTCGACATCGATGATGATATTAAAGAGTATTTGTTGAATTTCAAGTATATCCTGTTCGACACTGCCACCTGGGATTTCCGGGAAGAAACCGATGAACAGTTAAAAAATAATGTCTTTCTATTGAGCGCCATGGCGCTGATGAAATACGCCTATAACGACGATCATGAAACAATAGAAGGAATATTTAATTTCTGGCGTGAGAAAGGATTTACCGGTGATATTGAAAATGTAATATTCTTTCTCACCTATATTTCAGAAACAAAAGATTTAAGCCAAAAGCAACTCAAAGAGCTGCTGATAAAAAGTAAATTAGAAGGAGGCGAAATCATGGAAACATTAGCCCAAAGACTGAGAGCCGAAGGAGAAAAAAGAGGCGAGAAAAGAGGGGAGAGAAGAGGAAAAAAAAAGGGAAATCTTGAGACAGCAAAACGCATGTTAAATAGCGGTTTAACTGTTAAAGATATTGTTACATTTACCGGCCTTTCAGAAAAAGAGGTAAGAACATTAATAAATTAGCTCTGCTTCATGGGCCCACCACGTGGGTAGGGTATAGGCGGCTGCGCGCCGGGACTGCGTCAATGTCTAAGACCCTCTCCCCGGGAACAAGATTTTCACTGCAAAATAGTTTCGGCTGCGCAAATAATTTCGTTTAACGGATGATTTTTTATCGTTTTAGTATTATTATAATGGCGAGGTTAAAATGGAAAATACGCTCGAAAAAATCGACATGAATGCGCTGCCCGACGAGGCAAGAAATATGCTCATGGATTTTTATTACTTCCTGGTTGAAAAGTACAGCAGGAAGAGCAAGGCTGTAGAGAAAACAAACGACGAAGAAATCGTGGTCGAGGATTTGCTGCCTAAAAAAGTACCCGATTTCGTACCGATGAAACGGGAAGAGATATATGCCGGATAGTGTTCTCGCAGCATAACCAAATCATCGAAAAACAGTTGAGAATCATAAATCCTTTCAAATAAGAATAAAACCCGGCGCTGCGGTTTCTTTTTAGATGTTTCGGGTTTTTTGCTAAAACTGCTGTACCGCTTCCACTCTTTACTCAACCGCCTGTTTCTTACTTGTTGAGATTTTCCTGACTTTGGTTTCAATGAAACGTCTAAGCTGAATCTGCCTGGAAAGATATAATAATTTCTCTTTGGGACTCATCTTCGTTACGTCTTTCTCTAAATGCCCATCGAAAAGAGGGTCGGTTTTCGTGTTTTTTTTAGCTTTGTTTTCCATAATCTAATTATACCATTACAAAACGGCAATAAACAACATGTTATAGATTCTAAGGTTAATTAATGATATAATTATTTTATGATTTCGGAATTCGATAAACAAACGATGTTTTGGCCTCCGGCGGGCAGGGGGCGCTTTTGTAAAACTGCCCCCTGCACCCCCACAAAACTTTTATTGAGCCGCTTCGCGGCAAAAAAAAATTCGGAAACAGTTTACCAACAGGAGATAATAGATGTTTAACCCCGGTGTGATTCGACAACTGGCCAAAGACCATTACCAGACCTTTATGAAACTCCAGGCCGTGGAAAAAAGACTAAAAGCCCGTTTCGCGGATATGGACGAAGTAGTAGACGCCCTGATCCTCTCCGTGACCAGCGGCGAACCGCTGCTGTTAGTAGGGCCTCCGGGCACAGGCAAATCCCGGCTTATCCGGGCTTTCTGCGGCCTTACCGGGCTGCTGGACGAAGACGATCCGGGCGCAAAAGAAAACGGCGACTATTTCGAATATTTGCTCACCCCTTTTACCGAACCGGGCGAACTGTTCGGCTTTTACGATATTAGCGCGGCTATGGAAAAAAAAGAATTGGTGCGCATGGAAAAAGGCATGATGCAGCACGCAAAGGTAGTCTACTTAGATGAGGTCTTTAACGGTTCCAGCGCCATTCTCAATTCCCTGCTGGCTTTTATGAACGAACGGGTTTTCCACGATCGCAATAGACGGGTGGGCGTGGCTTTACAGTGTCTTTTTGCCGCTACCAACCATGTGCCCGAAAGCCCGGAACTGCGGGCGATTTTCGACCGTTTCCTGCTGCGCTGCCACCTGTGGAACGCCATTGCCAAGCCTAAAGCTATCGAGCAGCTCCTGCATAAAGGCTGGCGGGAAACCTACAGCCACCACCCGAAAACCGAAATTTTCCACGATTTGTTTAAAAGGCTGGAGGTTTTTCGCCTGCACATCAAAAAATTCACCGACAGCCAACTGCTGATAATGGCTGAAAAGAACACTTTTTTTTATAAAGGGTTGGCCCAGCATGTGGAAGCGGCCCGCAGTTATGAGCTTTCCGAGATGTCCAACCGCCGCTTAGTGAAGATGATTCATGTGATGTTGATCCACCGGGTTTACCAGGCTGCCTGCAGCGGGGAATTTAAGCATAGAAAAGATATCGAATTAGGGGCAGACCAGTTGGCGCTGCTGCCCCGTTATTTTTTAGACCGGGAGGATGAAGCGGTGGAAAGACAGATGGTAACTGCCGCCCACGAGGTAAGTTGATGGAACGAAACCACGCCGGCGTGGATGTCGAATTAGTGCACCCGCAGGTCTGGGGCGCATTAGTAGACGAAGTGTTGGAAAAACTGCCGGAAAAAATGTGTGCCGCAGTATGTGCTGTGATAAGTACTATGCACAACCGGCATGTGGGGATTACTCCCGGTTTAGCGGCGGAATTTGTGCTGCTGATGGAAGACCCCCAGGCGGCGCGGCGCAGGCAGGGCCCCTGGCAGAAAGTGATCGAACGGTTGAAAAACGAAGCGCTGCCGGATAGGGGACAGGCTGAGAAAACGGCTTCGGAGCAGTGGTCTTATTTTGCCGTGCTTCCCGGCACCGTGCCGCCTTACAGTATAATGCGTTTATGTTTACCTATCGTGGAGGAAGCCTGCCGCCGTCTCGGCAAGTGTTATCTTTTTTATCAAGAAGAAGCGATCGACGATGACGAATTCCCGGCGGGGACGGCGTCTAATCCCCAATCCGGGAAGCAAACGAAGCGTTTAAAAAAAACTAAACAAACCCCACTGCGTGGGGGAGCGTTTAGGGGGGCGGGTACTGCCGGAGCTAATAGGCTGGGTGCGCCGCACCCTCGCCGAAGGCAAGAGAATACTATCTCGCTTGAAGAATACCGGGACTACTCGGTCGCTCTTGCCGCCGAAATCGAAAACACAGCCGCCGACAACAGCGATTCCCGGAAAATTTCCTGGAAAGAGCGCGCCCTTACGTTATCCGGCTACTCTTTGCGGCCCGGTCTGTGGCGAACTGCCGGGCAGGGTTTGCCGGAAACCGATCCGGCTGCAGCCGCTCTTTTGCTGCGTTTGCAGCCGGATATCGACCCCGGCCGGCGGCGTTTGCCCACGGTGCGCCCCCTGAGCGCCCGGTTGGAACACCGGGAAGTGCCCCGGAGCAGGGAAGGGGGAATCGGCGGTATTCGTATTACGCGGCGGCCTGAAGACATCGAAGACATCCTCATGAGCGAATTTATTCATCCCCGGGAAATTTTGCTGGATCGCATGATTAACAGCGGTTACCTGGCTTTGAAACGGCAGCCGAAACGGGAGAAGCTGCGCGACGTGCTGTTGGTAGGTTTAATGCCCGCTGCTGTGCAGCCCGGTTTGAGCGCCGATTTTATAAAAGCCTGCTGGTTCGATTTTATTGCCCGTTTCGGGCACACGCTGCAGCGCAGCCGCCTGTTTCGCAGCGAGTTCCGTTGGTTGGAAGGCGATGCTTTCGGGCGTATCTCCAGCAGCCGTTTCCTGCTGCAGGACCTGCATCTCCAGGACCGGCAGCAGCCTACGGACAGCCCGGCAAACGCCCTGTACCGGCACCGTTTCTTAGTGGCTTTAGGTTGGCTGCCCCACTATTTAGACACGCGCCGCAGTTTCGAAGCGCTGCCGGGCCCGCCCCCTACCACGGTAAAAAAATGGGCCTTTGCCGCCTGGAAAGCCCAGGAAGATAACCCGAATTGGGCGCTTTATGAAGCGCAGCGTCATATTTTCAGCGCCTCCCCGGTCAGGCATTTAGAAGTAAAGGAGTTTGCCTTTGTTCACCTGATGCTTTTTTTACCGGCGCGCCGGGGGCAGCGCGACAGGCTCTCTTATGCAGCGGAAATCGGCAGGCTTTACAGCGGTTTCGGATTAGGCGCGGCCAACACCCCGGGCCGCGGCATCAGTATCACCCGGGTGCCGGAAGAAGTGGCTGCTTCCAGGCAGTGGACTTTCGAAGCCCGCGGTATCCGCGAGCCGCTGCTTTTTCCCCGGCCCGAACCCCGGTTCACGGGCGGGAAGATAGCCGGCAGGTTAGAAGGGGCCTGGCGGCAGCAGTTAGTGAAGGAGATATGGCATGCCTGAGCAGTGTTTTTATTTAGATGAACTGCTGCCTGTCGAAGTTTTTGAAATTCTCGCCGCAGCCGCCGAAAAGTTTCGCGGCAAATATTTAAAAGATATCCGGGTGATTTTTCCCGGGCAGGGTAATTTTCGTTTTGCCACCCTGGAAGTGCCCGACCCCTATGCGGAGATCGGCAAAGAAAGAGGCGCCGGGGAAGAACGCAAAGAAACCCTGCTCTCCGTAGTACGTGCTTTCAAAGACAAAATGGGCAAAGACCCTAAGACTACCCACCCCGGCGGGACAACTATCACGCTGCGGGAAGGAGCCGGTCTTCTTTTCTGGCACAGCGCCGCGGAAGCCGCCGGGGCAGAGACGGAGGTCGAACAAAACGAATACCTAATCGTCACCCCGGAAATAGAAACAGATCGAGCGGAACTATTATTTAAAAACTTGCAATTTCACGCCACCTACACCTATGTGGGCGGCACGGGCGCGAGCAGCGGTTCTCCTGCTTACCGGTATCTTTTTTATGTAAAAGACGACCTGGGCCGCCGGTCTACTTTTTCCAGCATCGAAGCCGCCGGTATATTGGAACAATGCCGGGTGCTCAAAGGGTTCCGGGTAGATGAACGGTCGGTTTTCCTGCCTAAAGAGCGCCGTCCCGGGGCCGGTAGTTTGCAGGCTTTTTGTTTTTTTTTAGAATCCGCCCCTTTATTGTTCGGCGGTCTTAGGGAGGAGAACGGCGGTTTGCTGGCCGCTTTAGCCGAATGGCCGCTGCCGCAAAAAACAACCGCGGGGACCGCCGCCCTCAAGTTAGATTTTATGTACCTGAAAGGGCTGCGTTTTTACCGCATGGACCGTTTTACCCGGCGCAAAGTGTCCCACGCGGTGGTGCAGTATATGTCCCTCACAGAAAGCCGCGCCGGTCTCGAACAGTTGGCGGAGAAAATCAGCCGGGCAAAACCTTATGTGGGCTACCGTTTAGAACTGCGCAGCACCCGGCATTTTGAGAAGAACAGCGCCGAAAAGCTGCGCCGGCAGAAAGAACAGATCGAAACCAGCCTGGCCTATTTAGAGAGTATCGCGAAACCGCGGCCTGTTTTGATGCGTTTCACCCAGGCTCAATTGCCTGCCCTGGCAGCCGAGATCAGGAGTTATCATATGAGTGTGATCTCGGAAGGTCGCATAAAGTACGGTTTCCAGGCCGAGGCCGCCGAACCCGCGGGTTATCATTTCCTGCTGGTAGAATCGCAGGAAGTATCCCGTGAGACATTGGATCCGCTGCCCTTATGGGAAGATATTAAAGCCCCTCATATGCGTTTCCGGTTGGATCCGTTGTGGGCCCGGTTTTATTTCGAACCGAGTGGAAGTTCGTTGGTTTTCGTACCTGAAGGCACGGTTTTATATCCCACCATGCATCATTGGGAACAGGCCGGCATGGACCAATATTTGCGGGAAACAATGAGCTGGTGGTTTTCGGGGCGTTTAGACGGCGGCAAAATACCGCAGCGCCCGATTTATATTTTCGACGGCCCGCCGCACCCCGATGCCAAAATAACCATCTCGATTTTAGACCGGGAAAAACTGGAACCCCTTCATCTGCGGTTGGGCTGGCTCAACGATAATTTAATCGCCATGCATGAAAGCGGCGGCGTGGAACCTTTTATCCGGGATATAGCAAGCGCTGCCGGGAGGAAAAACCTGACCCGGCAAATCAGCGCGGAAACGGCGAACGTGGAAGCGGAATTCAGCCGGGCGGCTTTAGAAGCAGGCAAACGAATCGCCCACATTACCGGTCAAACCACCTCTGCTTTGAGCCGGGCCGTTGAAGAAGTAGTGGAAAGCACTTTCCGCACAGTGACTGATTTGCGCAAGTTGAGTGAAGACATATCGAAGTGGGAAAAAGACCTGACCGATATAAAATTAATGGCAGAGAAATTAAAAAGCCGGGAAAAAGACACTGCCGTCAGTTTCGGTAAGAAGAGGAAAGAGTTTGCCGGGATGGTAGAAAACATGGACAAGGAGTTGGAGAAAAACAGTCGCCGGCGCAGTGAAATCGAGGAAAAGGTAGCCGAACAGGTGCGCAGCCTGGAGACCAGTTACCTGCGCATACAAAAGGCGCTGGGCAGCCTCAGGCTGTAGGGATGGAGTTATGAGTTATGAGTGATGAATTATGAGGGGCGCTCTCGCGAACTCTCAGGGGCTGTTTTAGCCACAGAGCTACAGAGCTACAGAGCGCACAGAGGGGGGGAAGCGCTTCTCAATAAACAGAAGTTTTGTTCAAACTTTTTCAAAAG
>JAGLSW010000016.1 GCA_023135565.1 Candidatus Aminicenantota bacterium
TTAAAATATTCGCAAGCTGTTTACTGATGGTGTTTTTGGGGAATTAGATGTAATTTTGTTGAGGTATTTTGTGGTGGGCTTATATATCTTTGGCTCAACGGTAAAGGGTGGCTGTTATTTGGCCGGATTGGTTTCTGGGAGGATTGCAAAGGATTGATAGTAAAGGGTTATAGGGGATTTGAGAAAATCGGCCACCCTAAAAGTAGCACCTACATTTTTTTAATGAAAATCCGTGATAGTGGAAAGTTTGAATCTTTCGCTGCATCGAGAAATTCCTTCAAGGTTGCTTTTGTACCGTCAGCTATTTCGTATTCACCGGTGACGAGAAATAGCCTGATTGCTTTAAATCTATCTGACCATCCTTTGTAATAACGGCGGAAAGATGCTTCGATATACCAGAATGGAAGGGGGATAATTGCCGCAAGCAAAAACAATAACCAATTATCCGAAGGAGAGCCGTTTTTAAATCCGAAACCTATAACAGCGACCCATAAAAATATTGCCATCTGTTTTGTTTTTAAGCGCAGGTTATCGTAGTGGTTGATTTTCTGGTTAATAACTTCGATTTCCTGTTTTAAAATCTCGATTCTAAATTCATTGAGTTCCATAATTTATCTCCCTTTGATGAGTTCGAGCTGTTCGGTCTTTAACTCCTTGAATCTTTTTTCACAATATTTTAGCAGCGGCTGACCACGATATTTACTCCTGGATTCCGCTACTTCGGCATGTTTGTCTTTCCTTGCCTCAAAATTAATCCTGAATTCCATTATATGAGCCATTAAATCTAAAAGAATTTTCGGCATTTTATCTTCAATTAGGAGACTGGTGTTATTAACTATAATTTCATGCAATTTTTCATTGTTGGGCAAAAAAACGGTTTTCATCCAATTATGAAATTCAGCTACCTGTTCAGGGGAAGGATTGTGCTCTTGTTTATAAAAATCAGGATTGTCGTCATATTTGCGAATAAAGTTTTCCCAGGCTTGCTGGCTCGATTGGACGATTGCCAGCAGCGGCCCGTAGAAATCATCTAACTGCCGGTTGATCCGTTCCAACCGGTTCTTCCTTTGTTCCTGCTTTTTGCCGGAAAAATAAGTATAAAGATAACCGCATAAAGCCAGTACCACGGGGATAAGTATCGACAAAATGGTCGTTAAATACTTCATAAATTCCTCCTTACCGGCCCTAACAGGGCCTCTATTAATGGTTTAGGTTCCTATAGTCTTGTGTTTTTTCTCGAGATATTCGAGCCTGTCCTGCAATTTTTTAAACTCTTCTTCTTTCTCGAGATACTCGATCCTGTCTTTTAATTTTTTAAACTCTTTCTGCGTCGGTCCTTTCGGTTTACTGCCGGGTTTGGGCGGTTCGTAACGCCTGCGTTCTCCTTTCACACGGAGCGCCATGGGCCGGTAGCGGTCTTCCAGGCACTCTAAAATGACCCTGATCCGCTCATCCCGGCAATCGGGCAGCGTACGCAAAAAAGAATAATCCGCGCCGTTTTGACGCAGCCATTCGAGCCACTGCATCACTTCTTCTTCAGGAACGCCGCGGTCCAGCAAAACTTCACCCAAAAGGAAAAACTCATGGCTGAGGGAGGTGGCAAAAACCCCGGGATCATCGGTATTAATAGTTACCCGCCCCTCCTGGACAGGACGGCCCTCTTTGTCGAGGGTTAGCCGGAAAACGGGGTGCTCTTGCATGGAGGCCATGGGCCCGATGATGCGGTTGGAGGAAGGGTTCACTTCCACCACTAAGTGACGCTCGCGCACGATTCCCCGCAGCTTCTCCTGGACCTGGCTGCATAGTTGCAGCCAGAGTTTTTTCTTTTCCATCATATCGACGGTAATGGGCTTCCTACCTTCTTCCGCAACTTGCGGGCAAAACCAATAAAGCTTCGTCAACAAATAAGCTCCATCAGAGCCGACGTTTTCTTTCAAGCCCTTCAATACCTTCGTCTGCACCTCTTTCCAACGCCTCTGCCAGGGACTCTCACCCCGGTAACGGATAGAGAAACAATGATTCTCCGGTTTATCGTCAGCCGCCGGACTGCCGTGTTTCTTGTGATTTTCACTTCTCGAAGGGGTTTTAGCGCCAAATGGATAACTGTTTTTCATGCTGTAGGGGTCGAGCTGCCGCAGCCGCCAGGAATCGTGCAGCGTGATGGGGTTACAATACAGGTCGATATCACGCGGGTCCACGTTTACGGATAGAGTACTGCCATAAATTTTTTTACTGAAAAATTGGATGCGGTCTTCGATGCCCAGTTCACCGATCAAGTTATTCCCTGGCCCTAAGAAACTGTGAATCCACACTAAGGTGTCAAGCCATTCCTGCTTGGGAACTACGGCGTGGTACCCCATTTGTTTACTCCAGCCCAGGGGGTCCAGGCCCAGGGCAATGGCATGGCCCAGACGGTCACCGGGCTGCGGATCGAGATATTCGATCACTTCGTGGATGGCGCGCAGACCGGAAAGAAGATGGCGAAACTCCTCGCCTACGTGATAGGTCATACCTAACAGGCGATCGTTTACCAGCCGGGTCACATAATCATGCTTTTCGTAATAGGCCCGGGAGGTGCGGCTCTTGCGAATATCGATGGGATAATCTTTCAGGAAGCGATAGGCGGGGGCAAATACTTCGGGCGGGGTGGTCAATTCCAGGCTGGCCGCGTCGATTCCCACGATAAAGGGCACCACCGGGTCGGGACGGGACAACAAACGGAATAATTTAAAGGCGTCGCTCCGGGTTCCCCGGCGCGTGTTACCATAGCGCAGGGCATTCCACTTCCGGGTGGAAAGTTGTCTTTTTTCACAGTCCCCGAGGACATATTTTTTACGGAGGGTTTGCCCTCTTTCACCGGTTTGACTGCCGTGGCCGGCTTTTTTGAAATGAACCACGATGCCGAATTTATCCAGGTTCCCTTTTTTTACTTGTTGGGCAAAGGCTAAAAGCCAGGGGATGTATTTAGAGGAGCCGCTGGACGGGGGCGTAAGGCGGCCTTCCAACTGCCGCAAACTGGTGGACTTGCTCAATCGTTCCAGGGTCAGGCCGGCCACTTCCTCCTTCTCTTCTTCCGCCAGGGTGCGCTCCGGGGCGTCATAAAAAAGCTGGAAACGTCTCAAGCCCGTTGTCTTTCCGCCCTGGGTGGCCTGCTTCCAATAATGGGTATGATAAATCAAATAGCGGGTAAATACCCGGTTGACAAAATCCTCCACCTGTTGTGAAGGGGTGCGTTCCCAACTCTCCATTCCCGGGGCGGCGAATCGGTTCGAGTTGTTTTTTTTCAAGTCTTTTTGCCGGTCTTTTTCCAGTAAAAATTCCTGGGTCTCCAGGTGGAGGCGGTTTAAAAGACGAATTCGCCGGCGCACTCCGCTGGGCCGTACGTTTTCATCCCTATGGACCGGGCCCTGGTCTCGAAACCATACCTGCGTCATACCCGGGTTGGCCAGTTCCAGGAGCCAGAACAATTGGGGCAAATGTTTCCACGGCGCTTTGCCTAATTTTTTATCGACCTTTTTCAGTTCTTCATCGATCCTTTTCTGCTCTTCATCAACCTTTTCTTTCTCTTCAGCAATCTTTTTTTTATCTTTATTAACCTTTCTTTGATCTTCATCGATCTTTTTTTGATCTTTATCAACCTTTTTCAGTTCTTCAACGATCCTTTTCTGCGCTTTATTAACCTTTTCTTGTTCTTTAGCAATCTCTTCCTTCTTTTTGTTAACCGTTCTCTGCTCTTCATCGATCTTTTCCTGATTTTTACCGGGTTGAAATTCCCGGGTGAAGGCATTATCCCACTGCCGGAGCAGGAGGGTTTGGGCCCGGGGGTCTTTCAACAAATCCCTGTTCATATACATGTTATCCAGCAGCCGGATCAAATGGAAGGGGAGGTACTCCTTAGAACCCTTTCCCGTATCCCCTTCATAAGGAATCGCATGTTGGTAAAGAAGTCCCATGGCCAGGAGCCGCACGGCGAAACGGCCTAATAGGATGAAACAATCGGTATTTTTTTGGTCGCGGTTTATCTTGTGGGGGGACAACCAGCCGAGAAGCTGATCGGCCCAGGTCTCTTCGGCTCCGATCACGCCTCCGAGATGAAGATGGCCTTCGCTGAGCCCCCGGTTCACCAGGGTGCATAGGCCCTGGTAGGAGGTGTCTAATTTGTTCATCAGGACCGGTAGACCGAGGGCGCTTGCCCTGGAAATGTGCCCCTGCACCACGGCATCCACGTGCCGGTAACGAATCAGGTGCTGGACGGGGAACAACATGGCCAATTCGTGTAACTCCAGCATGCGGCCATCTTTGATACAAAGTTTATTGCCGCGCCACAAAAAATAATGGTTGGACAACTTGCGCAGCATGTGGGTTAAATGAAAGCTTTCGGATACAGCGGCATTATCGCCGGGTTCCCGGGAACCGAAGGCCGCCTCGCGAATCTCATCCAGGGTATCATAGGAGTAGGTGGGCAATTGCCGTATCAACCAGTCTTGAACGTGGGCATTAATTGAAAATTTATTTTTTTGACTTGTGCCCGACAGTCCGTGCCGGTCACCGCTTTCCACCCAGCTTAGAATGGGACTCAGCAGCCCGAGTACTTCCAGGGGCAGTCCGGTGTTCATCCGCTTTTCTCCTCTCCCTTTTCTTCTACTTTTGGTTTATGATTCTCTTTTTTCTTTTTCTCTTTATCTTTTGATTCTTCCTTTCCGTTTGCTTTTGGAGCAACTTCTGAAACGACTACGTTAAATTTTGCCTCTTTCCCTGGATCATCTCCGGTTTCTTGCGATATATTCAAACCTCCTTCAATCTTATGCTCTGATTTTTTTTTGTGGTCACTGAAAAGTTTATAATTTTCGAGGTTTAGCCGTTTGAGGCCGATTTTCATTTCATATTTATCTTCAACGGTTAGAGTATATGTTTCAATTCTTTTTTTGATTTCTTTAACCTTATCCTTCTTGTCTTTATCTACTGCCTCTTTTATAAATCCCGCTTCAATATCAAGGTCATATTTCTTCTTAAGCTTATTTAAAGCCTCTTCGCTGCACTTTTCTTTATATGCCGCCTCAAGCTTTTTTATATATTCCTTTCTAAGTTTTGTAAATTCTTTCACGCCAGCCTTGTCTTTATATGTCGCCTCAAGCTTCTTTATATATCGCTTCAAACTCTATTTCATGATTCTTTTTAAGATTTTTAAAAACTTTCTCTTCATCATTTTTTTTGTTTGTAACTGCCTCCTCAAGTTTTTCTATATATTCCTTTCTAAGTGTTGTAAATGCTTCCACACCAGCGTTGTCTTTATCTACTGCTTCCTCACGTTTTTCTTCATATTTCTTTTTAAGCTTTTTTAATCCTTCCTCATCCTTTTTGTCTTTATCTACTACCTCCTCAAGTTTTTTTATAAATCCCTCTTCCTTCTCTTTTTTATGTTCGACACTAAGCTTATTTAAAACGGCCACGTTACGCTTTCCTATATATGCCTTCTCAAGCGCATCTTTATAGCCCTTTCTATGTCCTGTTAATGTTTCCACACCAGCCCTGTCTACATCTACTGGCTCCTCAAGCTCTTTTACATATTCCTCTAACGGCAAAACTTTTACGGCTCCCCAGTCAAATTTAGGGCCATTTTCGCTGCATTTTTTATATAAAACATGACTTTCAAAATCCGGCCAAATCGGGCATGATTCCAACAGGTCTTTAACCTGGTCGCAGCCCTTCCAGTATTTGCTTAAAAGCTTTTTCCATCGATAAAGTATCAAGCCCGCGGTCCATTCCTTTAACTTCTTCTTGTAGTATGCATTATCTAAATCCTGCCAGAATATACTCATCAGGTTCTCACCATGCAGGCGACGAATAAAACTTGACTCCCAATCGTCATTTTCCATTGGAGATATGCGACTCTCCTCTGGCCATCTTTCATTGCCATTATTGTCTTTTTTAGGGTCAGAACAATTCTTTTCCAGCCAGGAGATTATGGCAGCGGCAAACAAAGGTATTTTATTCTCCATACTATCCGGATCATACTTATTCTCTTCTTTATATTCCCAATCAGCGAAGTTGAATTCATCGAATCTTTCAATCTTTTCTCCTGTCGGCAGGTTACTCGATACCAGGGCCATTCTAAAATGTTTTCTTATAATTTTTGAAATACCATCTATTAATTCATTTTTCTTTTTATTCTTATTCTTATCATCATCAAAAGCATATTCCCGGTGGGCTTCATAGAATTCGATGACTTTTGCTATAAGACCGAGGCCACGCCACAGCGAAATGGCTGCCCACGGCCATCCGTCATGAAAACCATAAGAACACCAAACATGAAAAATAAATCGTTTGTTCTTATTTGCGGTATAATCATTTAGTTGGGTGTTGAATTCCTCCGGTTCTAAAAAAAGTATCCCGGAAGAGAAAACTTTCTTATTATGGATCGCTTCACGCACAGCGTGGGTGGGCCCGCTCAACGAATCCCAACCTATACCGGTAACACGGTTACTTTTTTCCTTATCCCCCGTTTCCCCGGTCTTGCTTAACCTTTTCCAGGCCAGCACCTGGGGTAAATAACACCCGACACACAGGTTCAGGAACCATTGAGTTCCTGCCAGGATCGAAAAGGAGCGGCGGTCTTTCCCTGATCCTTCATCCTTATTCTTCGGGTACTCCTCCCACCATCTCTTTATTACATCGATACTATCATCCCCGGTGGGTTCCTCGTCCATGCGGGGCCGGAACACGTTAACGGCCAGCAGGGAAATAATCTGGCTGCGGCGGTCTTCCGTGCGGTAACGCCAGTGTTTGAGCAGTTTTCCCCGATCATCCAGGCTTTGACTGAGAATACTGTCCAGTACCACCTGGCGCAGGCCTTTTGGCGTCCACCCATACAGGTCGTCCAGGTTTAGGTCGATTTCCTTTAATACGTCGCGGTGGGCATTGAGCAGCGACCAGGCAGCCAGATCGAAAATTTCCGCCCAGGATTTTGATTCTTGCTCTTTTTTTCCTTTTTTCTTATCCGTTTCCGTTTCCTGCATAAAATATTCGATGCCGGTGCCCTGGATGGCGTCTATGATCTGAATTTGCCGGCGCAGCGTCACCACACGAAGGGGCGGACGAATGGAGTGAACGATGGGCACATGGGCATGGCCGAAAAGGAGTTCTGAAGCTGTTTTAAGCAGTTCCGAAACGTCTTTTTTTTCACTCTCCTTTTTTAAAGGTTTATATTTCGCCACCTGCACCCGGGCTGAGGCCAGTCCCATTTTGATGCGGTTCCGTACCGGGAAAAGCTTTCCTAAGTGCTGAATGGCCATGTTCTCGGTGACCAGCATGGAGGTTGATGTTTCCTTGAGTTCCTCCAAAGAACTGCCGCTGTTGAGTTTTTCGTCGTATTTGACCCGCAAAAGTTCTTCCGCTAAACGCCCGGAAAAAGTAAATATAGGCACTAACCGGGGATGCTTGATAAAACGCCAGCAAGTATCTAATGCCGAATCCAAAACCTCTTTGGACATATCCGCGTCATCCACCGGCAGCAGCACTATTGATGATTGGGCAATGCCACCCAGGGAAATTGCCAGTTCATCGATAAACCCGGCCATCTTTTCGATGAGCATTAAGCCGCTTTCATGCCGGTCCAGGCGTTCCAGGCTGACTCCCAGGGGGTCCCCCTCATGCTTTTGCCCGGTCTTATTAAGCACCTGCAAATATTCGCTCACCTCCTGGAACTTATGCTGCACCCGGGAAATAAATTGCCTGTCGTTATCCCGGTCTTCCTCGTTTTGGTGCTGCTTGCGGTCCGCTCTTAAAGCTTCGGCCAGGAATGCATACAAAAAATGATCGCCCTCAGCTACGAGATTGGGTTTAATCATAGGCAGGGAATAAACGTTGTCGAGAAGCTTTTTACCGGGTTTTTCCCGGTTAACGAGATCTACCAATGTATGCAGCATACTGGTCTTCCCGGAACCCGGGTAACCCAGGATGGCAATGGAGAGCAGGGGCTTCTTGCGGACATCCTTTTCGTCTTTATACTCTTCCAGCGACTCGATATGGGCGGCCAACCGCTCCTCGATTTTTCCGATTTCGATGTCCCAAAGACTTTCATCATCTTCAAAAGCCCGCTCTGTACGCGATAGGTCCAACAAAATCACTTTTTTGTTTTCTTCATTTTGATTATCGTTCATTGTTTTCTCCTTTTTAATTACCTAATTATTTTTTTGAACCGCCTCTCCAGGTGGTCCATCTCTTAAACACTTAAAGGAAAAAATTTTCCCCGGACACTTATATTAAAATATTTAAAAGCGAATGTCAAGGAAAAATGGAAAAAAAAGTGGGTCTGCGCATACTAAAACAACCTGCCGGAAAGTCAAAACAGCACCGCCGCTGGGTTTGCGCTTTGTAATGCCCGGCCAACCCCACTCGCGTGGGGGGGGGATTAGCCGCTTCGCAGCAGCCCCGTACGCACGGGGAGGCGTTTAGCTGCTTCGCAGCAGGGGGCGTTTTTCCTGTTGAAAAGTAAACCTATTTATACTATACTGTCGCTATGATAAAAAAAGCGAAACGCTATTTTAATACTTCAGGCCCAAACAGACCCGAAAAGCATTATACCTTGAAACGGGAACATTTAATAAACAAAGGAATCGAACTGGTGAAAGACGAACGCTATTTCACTATCTGGGCGCCGCGGCAGACCGGGAAATCCACCTATTTCCGGATGCTGGCCGATGTACTCAAAAAAGAAGGATATGAAACCCTACACATTAATGTAGAAAATTTTGCCGGCGCCACGGAGGAAATTTTCTTAGAGTTCCTAAGTAACGAATTTAGAGAAGCTTTTAATATCGAATTAACCGCCCTCACTTTCCCCGGTTTCTACGACGAGCTCAAAAGACAAAAAGAGAAAAATCGCGTGTTTATCATCGATGAAGTGGAGGGACTGAATCCCGGGATTTTCGGTCAATTCCTGCACACCGTTCGTAATCTATATCATTCCAGGGACAAGCACTGCTTAAAAAGCGTCATACTGGTAGGCGTCAGCAATATCGTCGGGGTGGTCCAGGACCACGCCAGCCCTTTCAATATTGCCGACAACCTGGAAGTTCCCTATTTCAGCGCTGAAGAAACAGCGCACCTGCTGCATATGCATGAAGCAGAAACCGGGCAGTTTTTCGACAAAAAAGTAAAAGAAAGAATTTCTTACATGACCGGGAACCAGCCGGGATTGGTGAACGGTTTTGCCTATCAATTGGTGGAACGGGATCCCGGCAAAAAAATCATCGACTACGAAGATTATCTAAAAATCGAAGATTGGTATCTCAATATCGCTATAGATAAAAATATCTCCAACATCATCAATAAGGCTAAAAAATATAGAAAGTTCGTCGAGATGCTGCTTTTCGACGAAAAAACGGTAAAATTTACCATCAATGATGAAAGGATAAAGTTTCTCACTTCCTACGGCGTGATTAAAAACGACGAGAAAGGCCACGTTATTTTTAATGTGCCGCTCTATAAAAAAGCGCTGCTCCATGCCTTTTATCCCTATTTTAACGGCGAAGAGAAGCGGTTTTTCAGGAACGTGGATTTCA
>JAGLSW010000160.1 GCA_023135565.1 Candidatus Aminicenantota bacterium
CTTATCGCCCCCCCGTGCGCACGGGTTTAAAATCAAAAGCGCTCACCCGCTGCCCTGCGACGAAGCGGCTCATAGCCCCCCCACGCCGTGGGGAGTCCGCCTTTAAATAGTATATTTGTAATAGGCGGCACAGGAACCTTCCGTAGAGACCATGCAAGCCCCTACAGGTGAAGCGGGGGTGCACTCCTTGCCGAAAAGCGGACACTCCAAAGGAGAAATTAATCCACGCAAAATCTCACCGCAGCGGCAGCCTATAGCTTCTTTTACCGGCGGGGGAGTGACGGGGAATTTCTTCCCGGCGTCGAAACCGGCGTAGTCTTCCCGCAGCAGCAGCCCACTGCCGGGTATAACCCCGATGCCGCGCCATTCGGCATCAGCGGGTGCGAAAACTTCAGCCATGACCCCCTGGGCTTTAATATTGCCTTCTTCTTTTACCACTTCTTTGTATTCGTTTATGATTCCCGTTTTGCCTTTTTTTATCAGGTTAACTAAAGCAATAGTACTCAATAACAAATCTTTACTGTTGAAACCGGCAATAACACAGGGTTTCTTATATTTTTCCGCCACGAACCGCCAGCCTTTGACGCCCGTTATCGCACTAACATGACCGGGCAAAATAAAACCGTCAAGGTTCACTTCCCCGGATTCTAAAAGTGCAGCCACCGCCGGAGGAGTCAATTTGTTGCCGGGGAGAATCGAAAAGTTTTTGATGTTCTCCTCTTTTGCTTTTTTGACGCATACCGCTTCCGTGGGCACAGTAGTTTCAAAACCTACGCTGAGGAAAACCACCTCTCTGCCGGGATTCTTCGCCGCGATTTCTAAGGCATCCAAAGGAGAATAAACGATGGCCACATCGAGACCGCCGGCTTTCTCTTTTTGCAGGGAACTGTAAGAAGAAGGCACCCGCATCATATCACCGAAAGTACTAAGAATCACATCGTGCTTTTTGGCGATTTCGATAGCCCGGTCCAAATAGTCGTTAGTGGTGACGCACACGGGACAGCCGGGGCCGTCTATGAGGTTTAGATTCCCGGGGAATATATCTTTCACCCCGGTGTGAAAAAATTGTACCGTGTGGGTGCCGCATACTTCCATTATATTGACCGGCTCTTCGAGTTCGATATGACGCAGCTTTTCGGCAAATTCTTTTAGCAATTCATTTTTCATGCTGTTCTCCTGGAATAGCAGGGTTCATTATATTGCAAAATCAAGCGCCGGTCAATCAAAAAAACCGCAAAAAGAAAACTCTCCCTCAGTTGCAGCAGGGTAAAACTTGTAAAATATGCAAATTTAGTCCGAACTTTTAACAACCAGGAAAAATCGTGCTGCATGTAAACAAAGTGTATCGTTCAATAAAAGTTTTGGGAAGTCCAGAAACCCTTTTTCAAAAGGGTTTTTGGCCGCCGGAGGCAAAATGTAGTGAAGTATAGAGTTAGAAATTAGGCCCTGGGTTCTTTCTCTTTTTTTTTATCTCCCGGTAACGTTTCTTTTGCTCCGCTGTGAGAATCGCTTCCACCCGGCCATCTTCCCATTGGTGCACCTTGTCCCGGGCTTGCCTGCGTTCTTCATGACCCCTGTACCGGGGGTCCCGGGGGATTTGCTGCAACTTTGTCATGGCTTCTTCCAAAATGGGCCGTATCTTTTCCACCTGGGAATCCGTCAAACGCAACTGCTGCCGCAGCATCCTGATATGGCCGTCTACTCCAAGGCTTCCCGGCATCCCCTGCCGGTTTTGCGGACCCGGCTTGTTTTGCTCATGACCGGTCTCTCCTTGCCTGCGGGTTTGAGGCGGCGGCTGCTGCATGTTCGGGCGGGAACCCTGCTTAAATCCTTCTTCGGGTTGCCCGATTGGCGTTGGACGGTCTTCCCGGCGGGGCGGTTCGCGCCTGTCCTGCCTGGCTCCGCTGTCCCGGGGTGGAGGCTGCTGCTCTCCCGGGCGGCGCTCTTCCGGGGGGGCCAGTTGGCGGAGGATGTCACGCAGCAGGGCCCTGTATTTCACTTGCTGTTCCGCATTACATACCGCCATCAGGTCAACAAAATGATTAAAAACAGCTTTCTCATGTGCAGCCATTTTTTGTCCCATTGCCGCTGCCAGCTTCTCTACCCGGGCGGTGCCGGGTTTCTCTGCCAATAACTGGTCCATCATCTCCTTTCTTAAATCATCTATCTGCCGCCTCAGTTCTTCTGATCTTTGGAAATGTTCTTCTCGCAGCCGGAAAAATTTATCTACCTGTTCCCGGGAAAAGCCCAATTCTTTCTCTAAAAAACCGGCTATCCGCGCACGACGTTCGAGCCGGTTATCTTTATCCCGGGGAGATCGATTTTTTTTAATGGCCGCTTTTGGCTGGGCGGTCTCTTTTTTGGGCGGATTTATTCGCGGATACCAGATGGTGGCCAAAAGCGCTAAATTCATGATTATCAGGATAACGATAGCCCAATTAACAGTTCGATTACAGGTATAAGCAGCCATTATTCATCTCCCGCGGCCATCTTTTCCGGCACATCGATGTCGTAAGTGTTCCAGGACGACGAATATTCTTCAACAAATGCGGAAAGAGAAGCTTGCTCCTTTTCCCTGCCGCTGGGGGCGGCCCCGGATTCCAGCAGGAAAAATGCGGCGGAAAAAATATTAATAATCATAAGCAGCGTCAACAATGCGGGCCGCAGCACCCTGCCGGAAAAAACATGCGCTAATTGCGACATGTCCGGCAGCAGGCCTTTTTTCGCTCTTTGGCGGCTGCGAAGCTCCGCCTCGAGCCGCGTGTAAAAATAAGGGCCGGCTTCGATATCCTCCAGCCGGTCCATTATTTCCAGTGTCTTGTTTACTTCGTCCCGGATTAGTTTTTCTTTACTCATTTTAACCTCTTAAAACCTTATATGCCCGATAAAACACGAACAACAAAAAACACAGTTATTAAAACCTTATCTATCATTTGAGACGCGAAAAAAACAAAAAACTTGCGCTTTTTTCTCAAATCCGCTTCAAAATAATGATAAAGTTTCTTCTCCAGGTTTTTTTTAGCCCGGTGCATCAGCGACTCCACCGACGACAGCGTACTTCCCAAAATCCCGGCAATCTCTTTATTCCCGAGACCTTTGTATTTGCTCAACGTAAAAACGATACGCTGGTTTTCGGGCAGCGCGGAGATGGCTTCCAGGAGTATTCGTTTCCGCTCTTCCTGTTCGAGGTTCCCGGCAGGGTCGCTGCCCGGGGCAGCAGGGATGTTCTTAACATCTTCCTCGATACCGAAAAGACTTTTAAGCGGAGCCAGCCGTTTTTTACGTTTCGATTTGCGAACATAGTCGATGGATTTCGTCACCGCAACGCGGTAGACCCAGGTGGAAAGCCTGGACTGCCCCTTAAAAGCCGTTATGGAACGGTGCACTTCGATGAAAACCTCCTGGGCTATATCTTCCGCGTCTTCCCGGTTGAAAACAAAACGGTAACAGGTGTTAAGCACCCGGTCCTGGAGGTTTTCGACGAGTTCTTTAAAAGCGCCGGGGTCCCCGGTTTTCAGGCGGCGAGTCAATTCTTGTTCACTATCGTTTGTGCGGCGTTCCTCGTTCATTTTTTGTTTAATAAGGATACCAGTTAAAGAAAAAGAATTCAAGCTTAAAATATTGTATTTTATTTGCCGAAAACAGACTTGCCTTCGGCGACCC
>JAGLSW010000161.1 GCA_023135565.1 Candidatus Aminicenantota bacterium
CTTGACAAAGGGGTCCACTTTAGATACCGCTTTCTCAAAATTAAAGATCGCTTCACTTAAATCATCCTCATGCTCCAAGATCAACCCTAAAGCATTCAATAATAACGAAAATTTGTTGTTTTTTATCAATCCTTTCTGGACATAACGCTGGGCCGATTCATACCGGCCCCGCCGTATCTCCAACATAGCCAGGTTGGCAAAAGCATTCTCCGGGGTTTTGTAATGATGTTTTTTTTGGGGACAGTCCAATTCCGGGTTTTGGGGACATCTCTTGTGGACAGGCCGGGAGTTTTCGGAGTGGAGTTGGAGTTTGCCAAACCGGGGGCGAAAATCGAGGTCTGCTATGCCGTATTTTTTTGTGCCGGATTCACACGACCCCACTGCCTGTCCCCAGCCACCCCAGGTATCGCTCCAATCCCCGGGTGTATGGGGCGTTCCCTATCATATGTTTCTTTCTCTTTATGCATTTTTGCATAGTTGTCAGTGAGGCTTTCTTTTGTGATCGTATAATGTTCCAATGCCGACAACACCTTTTTATTAGACGTTAAACTGGAAATTTGCTTAAAATCATTCTTTTCTATTATTTCTTTTGCACTTTTTAACTCACTGGCCGACAGGTCACAAAATTCACCCCACCACTTATCGGTTAACCCGATGTCTTCAAAAAAGTACCGGTAAAGAATATATGCTTCCGGCATATAGAGCAGCTTGAAATATTCATATTCATCTTTCCCGAATGCTTTATAAAAAAACTCTTTTGCTCTTCCGACTTTGCCTTTAGTGGCATTCAGGATTGTTTGGATAGCTCGAATAAATTTCCTGTTCCAATGTCTCCCTAAATAACCTCTGTTAAAACGTTTCTCACCATAGATCGGATGAAATTTCATGGGAAAAGAATAAATATCTATCTTTAATTCATCGCTTAATTCTATGTTAATTTTTAATCTTTGATAGAGTTCTTCGGGTTTATCTTTTTCATTATAGAGTAAATAATTGGAGAGTCTTTTTATATCGTGTTTCGCGGCTAACTTTACGGCTTCGATATATGTCTTTTCATACTTCATGTTATCGAATGCAATCCTCAGTGGATTTATAGCTATTTCGCTTAACAGTTTCATTTTTTCTTCATTTATCAATCTTGCATCGACTCCTTGATTAAAATCGACGTATCTTTTCTTGGGCCTTTTAGAACGATATTTTTCATGTAACCCAGAAACCAGTTGATAAGTTTCGAGGATATTTTCTTTTTTGGCTGTTTCGATTGTCAACAATTTTTGTTTTTCTAATAAATCGTATAATTCTTGCTGCTGCACTCCTTTTAATTGATCTAAAAGCTTGTTCAGGAGATTAACTGACTTTCGTATATAAGCTCTATCATTCAAGCCTGTTTTTAAATGCCCGATTGAAATTTCCAGTTCATTGGGTTCTATAAATTTAGAATCTCTCTGGAAACCGCAAGACTTTATCTCTTCGATAATTTTAGGGAAACAGTTGGATGCCAGGACATTATTATCTAACAACAATAGGTTCCTTTGTTCTCCAAATTGCTTTTGGGTGGCTTCTATTTTATCGGACAATGAGATGTAATGTTTAAAAACGGGTTCTATCTGGGGAACCGCACAGAAATAACATTTCCTGGTGCACCCCCTGGTCGTATATGAGTAATAGCCTTTTGGCGCGGGGTAGCGGTAATCGATTTCCTCCAGGATCGAATAATCCAAAGGTAGATCATCGATTATCGAATCGTTGTCCTGGTCTAATATCCACGGCCTGTCGAGTAGGCCCCGCCAGGGTTTTATGCCGGTTGCTTCCTCGATTTCATCGGGGATAACAGATGCCATAATACCACCGACCCACAATTCTTTTATGTCTTTTACCAGGAATTTGGCAAAATTGATGATCTCGATCGTTTTCTTCCAATGAAAAGTAAATAACGTGGTGATACATATCCTATCCCACTGAGGGTTATCTTTATATTGTGCCTTCTTATAATAATCTTTATAATACACGAAGCAGCGTTCCACCAATGGTTTAAAGGTTGTGTCCCGGATCAGTTCTTCGAGTAAACGTTTTCTGCCGGTACTCATATATTCGATAATATCACCTTTGTTATCTTCCCAGGCAATGCTTCGATCTATTTTTTTTATTTTTGCCAGTAGTTCTTTATATAAATTTTCAAGGATAAGTTTCTTTAGGTTTCCTTTGTAGAATACGACACTATCATTTAAGCTGCGGTGATAGGTCGCCAATTTCATTAAGCCTATGGGGGGATACTTGTTCCTGTAATCGGGTTCGAGGAGGAGTACATTCCGTTTCATTTTTTTATCCAATATTTTTTATATGTTTTAGACTTTGAGAATATCTCCGTTGGATTTAATTGTACATCGTTTTCCTCGATATTCCCCTCTTTCAATAATTCAAACTTGTTGTCTAAAACAGTAATGAACTTTTGTTTTAAAAGTTCCGGGATGTCCTGGAAAAACGAGGCAGTTCCTGTTTTCTCAGGCATGCCGGTACCAAAAATCGTAAAATGCAATAATTTGTTGCCGCCGACCCCCTGGTAATATATCACCGGTAGGAATTCAGGGATAAATCCCTGTGTTTTAAAATATTCTTTTAATGAGTCCAACATATAAGATTTTAAAAACCTCGGTTTTTTTAAGGATTTGTCCGGCAGTTTTTTGATGTTATTGTGGTAGGAAGAAATGCCGCTGTCATGATGATGATTAATGAAATTTTCCAATTCTTTACCCTCGTAACCGCAGTGTATAGTGAGAAACATTATAAATTTTTTCGACTGATTTTTTATACTCCTTTGATATTTCAGCAGCTCGTGGATAGCATCAAATTTGAATGCCTCTTCAATATTTCCCTCTTTATCGACAAATTTTATCGGGGAAGTGATTTGATTGCAAAAGTCCAGGTTGTAGACGGTAATGACATCGTCCTGGCGAAAATCAATATCTGAATTATCCCGGCCTCTCAGTATCACCTCCTCGATATAGCCATCATAGACGGCAAAAGTTTCGATTTTTTTCTGCCTTATCAATTTATCTAATTGTTTTTCAAGAGTATCAACCGCCTTACGACTTTGTTCCCGGGCTGAACGATGACGATAATCCCGGCATTGGAAAGCGATAACTCCATCGAGAGAATCGATCCATTCCAGGATATCTTTCGCATCAGGTGAAGGTAAACCTAAATATATGATTTTTTTCTGAAGCTTGCGTTTGACAAATTCGATTAATTTTTTACTCCATTCTTTGCGAATGAGAATTTTAGCTGGTGATTGAAAGTTTTCCGGCATTTTAGTCTATTGAGTTTATAATATCTTCCTTTAATTCGTTTAAAAAACTGAAATATTCTGCTTTTGAACTTGTGTAACCTTGAATGAATTTCTCATCGATCAGGGTGAGGATTTTTACCAATTCCCCTGATAATTCGATATCGAAGTCATCCAGTACTTCGACCAGGGTTTGATATTCTTTCTCTTTCACCTCTTCTGTTGAAATAGAAGCTAAATCGCGTGCAATCTTTACCTGTTTATCGACGGTTTTCTGTTTCACCCGCTTTTTTTTAGCTGAGGTGAGCCACTTTATTATAGCCTGAATCTCGTCGATCAATTCCTCGATTGATTTTTTTAATTTCTTTGCTTCCTCACTACCGTGATCGTGATCCTTTAATACTTTCCTGCGGATAATACTATTGATTTTTGTTAGACTATCGTTGAGCTCGACGATAAAGCTAACGAGCTTATCGGGGTCCCGTTCAAAACGGTTGCACCGGGTATTAATTTTTTTTAAGCCTTCTTTAAACGTCCCGATGTCGTCGAGCGCTTTGGTGGTGTCCTGGAACTGGTTGGACGTTGTGTTGAGTTCAGATGCTGTATTTGCGAGACTTTTGTAAAAGTTTGTGCGCAGTGGTGAGTACTCGAAATCGTCCCGGGAAGCATTGGGAAGTAATTCCGGGCTGACTACGATTATTTCACCGATATACCGGTCGAAGTGTGTTCTCGACCTGAAATGTCCGGCAATATGCTCTCTTTTCCCGATGGCAAAACCCTGTTTTTTGATTAAAAAACCACGCAACTTCTTTTCTTCAATTTTTTTCCTGGTGGAATTCAAGCATCCCCATACGACGCCAATTAACCGTCCTCCATCTCTTAATTCTTTAAAGATAGGCTTTTGTGGCTGCCCATTATGAAAATGTTCATCACGGTAGGGCCTGAATAGTTTTTCTTTACGCCCGCCTATATTTAATTCAACGTTAACTATTTCAAAGCGGGCACCTTCTTTATCACAAGTCTCGCTTATCCTTTTTTCGATCTCTTTAGCGAAGCTAAATTGTTCTTTGTCAAAGTGGAGCGGCACGACCTCCTTTAAATAATCTGCAACGTTATCGAAATCGATCAAATTCCCAAAAAAATGAGGATTAATGCCACTGAGTACTACGTGGGTGCCGGGGCCGGGGAATTCTTTAACTTCTAACGTTCCTTCATCAGGCAAATCGATATATTTCTCCAGTAGAGTCTGTAGATCGATTAATTTATCACTTGTAATCTTTTCTTCCAGGCGCATTTTTTTTTGCTCTTCAAGTTTTTCCCGCATCGACTTAAAATCTATTTCAAGCTTACAGGGCGGGTTTTCCTTAATACGGCTATATATCGTTAACGAATCGCACAGGTGGAAAGCGCTGTAAATACCGATACCCATAAACCCCACATCTTTTCCTGGTTGTTTATCGGACACCCCTACCCGCAGCGCTTTTCTCATGGTTTTATGGTCCATGCCCCTGCCGTCATCTTCGATAGAAACAATACTCTGCCCGATTCTTACCTTTATGTTTTCGGCATGGGCGTCAACGCCATTTTGGATATATTCCCGCAAGGTATCCCTGGGGTCGGGATACATGCCTTTGGTTAAGATGGCTATTATTTCGGCTCCTATATCAAACTTTGTTAATTTCATTTTTCACCTACTTAAACTCATCTTCTATCTTTTGTTTTAAATTTTCTGCCAGATCGGGGGTAAGCACTGTGTCGATGACAGTGAAAACTTTGGATAAAAACTTTTGCTCACTTTTATTGAGCTTCGACAATTTATTGGTACGAAAAATTGTTTTAGTATTAGTTCCCGGTTTAATATCCCTATTTTCATTACGCATGTCGAAATTGTCTACAATCTTTTCATATACTTTACTTAGGACGGGGTCATTTTTTGTCCGAAACTCTATCTTTTCCAACACTATCTTGTTTTCGTTTGCCGTCTCTACCGCTTCTATGAATTCTTTCTCAAATTTTTCTTTCTCTTCTTTGTTGGAAAAACCATTTTTTGATTTTTCTTTTAATTTTGTTTCTATTTCTGTTGGTCTTACAATTTTCCTACAGGCATTTTTTGTGTCATTGGCGATATGATATAACTTATAAAACTTCGTATGAAACAAAGCCACTAATTTCTCTTCAAAAACTTTCAATAGTTCATTGTCTTTGAAATAATCTCTCCTGGCGTTTGGAATTAATTTGGGGTGTAAGCAATGGATCTCGCCGAAGAAATAAAAATTGCCTCTCTGCTCTTTATGCAGCCGAATTAATGTGTCTTCGGAACCGATTTGAATATTATGTTTTCTCAGCCGTATGCCTCTTGCCGGATTCGATTTTTTCGGCATCTGGCTTTCAAACTTTGAAAGCCCATACCAGCCCCAGGCAATTGATTCGTCACCGCTGCGTATGTCTATAAATTCAACATCGAATAGTTCATCTATCCTACTTTTGTTGGTCTCAGTACCTTTATATATTGCTGTTGCATATGCTTTGAATAATTGGTCGGTATTAAGAAATATTCTATATTCATCGATATCCAGACCTTCTTTTTGTAACCCAGAACATATCTTACTTTTGAAAATGAAGCTGTTGGCGAAGGGGATGGGCGCAACCATAGATAGGTAGTCCTCAATGCCCTCTTTATCCAACAGGTCATCATTTTTTACACTTTCTAAGGTTACCTTAAAATAATGTTCGTTTTCAGCTTCACTATTATAATCTAGCTTGATAATCGAGTTAATCACCGATGCCGCATCTAAATCCAATTTGGGGTCATCTATTTTTTTTCGTAAATCTTTTGCATCCCAGGTCATGATGCTCTTAATAGTTTCACCCGGAAAGGAAGTTTCATAGACTAATCTATCACAGTAGCCCAGACCACCTAAACGTCCGATTCCTCTGAAACCTTTTTCCCTGGTACCATCTTTCTCAGACAGTGCAATATTTCCCAGGAAAGAGGGTACCTGATCTGATCTAATACCTGTGCCGTTATCTTCGATAGTAATTTTTCTTTCAGTTTTATCTATTGTTACATGGATACTACCTTCATGAATTTCTTTCAATATCCCTTTTTCAACGGCTTTATCGATTGAGTCTGCCGCATTCTGGATATATTCACGATATATAAACCGGGCGTCTTCATACATACCCGAAGTTAACGCTTCGATTACATTTTTTCCTATTCTTATATCTCGCATTTTACCTACTTAAACTGTTTATACAGAGGTACAGGGAATTTTACATTCAACAGTGACCTGAATATGGGATTATGGACAAGATACTCGCCTTGTTTTAAACGAGTCATCATGTTTTTATAGACCGGTGGGATAAAACGGTAATCATTCTTCGATAGTTCGATTACATTCGTTCGCCCGTAGGCATGGGTGGCACAGTTTCCTTTTACCCGGTCGTGGATGGCACTTTTAAATTGTTCCGCGGAAAACAAGATAATACCTAATGAACGGCCTCTTTCGGTAATATCGATGATCTGACGTAGGATGGGTGAGTTCTTCGGAATATCGGTGGAAGCATATTTGTTTAACTCGTCGATAAAAATGATGATTTTCGCCGGGATTTGTTCTTGCGAAACGTCGTCATCACCATCAAATTGGCCGAGTTGTAAATCATAAACGGCTCGCATCACATCACCAAAAACAAAACTTTGCATGCCTTCGCTAAGCTTTGCAATATCCACCACAAACACGTCATTTTTTTTTATATTTTTGATCGCATCACGCAGCCTTATTTCCCGGTCTTGTTCCGACGCTCTATTAGCAAAAATCGGATTTCTTAGTGCTTTCTTTACAAGTCTGTTAAATTTTCTCCAACTTGAAACAGTTATCTCTTTATCCCTCCTGTCTTTGTCTCCTGCTCGACAATTGTTGCCTACTTCTTCTAAAAAACCACCCCAATCACGAAGTCCACCAAAATTGCCCTGTTCGGATATAATATAATTGATAATCGACTCCATCGTCTGCGTCGTATCATCGACATTAGAAAAAAGTAAGTCTAAATTCTCTTTGTCGTGTTCAAAAATATATTTATATTTGAAGGCTTTGTTTTGCTGCATTTGCGTTTCAAGATCAGTTTTATTCGCGTAGGTATTCGAGAGCGAACCGCCTGAATAAGGGTAGAAGTACTTTACATTAGAGAACGGCTGGTCGTCTAATCCTAACATTTTGTAAATTTCCCTGTCTTTTTTTTGTAGTCCGGCATTTTGCTCGTCGATAGCCAATAGGTCTTTGCCTTTAACGTTAAGTAATACAAACGCAATACTATCATTGGATGCGTTTTCTCGACTTTCCAGGTATTTATGCTGGATCGCCTTTAACAGGAACATTGCGTAAGATGTTTTCGCCGCCAAACCTGATATACCGGAGATGTTCATATGAGCGCCTTCCGGGCCAACAAGGAAATCGGAATTGAAATGGATGGGTAAAGTTACCTTTTCCTCTTCACCTACTCCTTCGTACATTTCCAGGTAACCGCAGACCAGTTTGTTTTCGATTTTGTCTAATCCTAAGGCTTGTTGGATTTCGTTAGCATTTGCAAAACTAACATGTTCACCATCCCTTACCGGGATGTAAATATTGCCGGTGTTCCCCACAACTTTAGCTTTGACATAATTCATCCCGATTCTTTGTGTGTTGGCCTGAGCATTTACATCCCCAAAGTCGCTGGAGATATAACTGGTAAGATAGCCGGGGCTATCGGTAATGTGAGAGATTTCCTCGATCACTCCGAAAGTGGTAGTCCCATTAATATGCCCCACCTTGACAACATCGAAGGGGTTTAGAATCATGTCCTTAGATGTCCAGAAATAGAATTCATCTATTGTTGTGGGCTGTTTTTCAGTTGCCGCTATTTTTCCAATAATTTTTTTCATTTTTAAAATAAATTTATAAAATACCTGCTGTCCAGGTATTTACTCTTAATATAAGTCTCGGTTAAATAAACCGGGTAAAGATGATTTGCCCAACGGGTGTCACTGCCGTAGCAAACAGGATTTCTTTCGTTTATCAAATTTGCGCTTATTAAATCGATCTCCTCTGAATCTAAACCGTTATTTTGCTCGGCTTCCGAAACCAGGATTTTTTCGATTTTAACGATTCCTTCATAAGGGCTTGCGGTGTATCGGGCATCCCTCAACCTGAGATACCATATTGCGAACTTTACGATTCCTTCTTTTCCCGCTGTCCTGGAAGATTCATACATATATGCCGGTGTCCTGGAAAACAAAGACAATTCGGCAATTTTGGTCGCATTGGTGAGCCCGTTTTTATCTCTGCACTTTTCGGGATTAAAAGACTTTGAGACGCCGACAACGCATTTATAATTACTCTTGATAACCGAGAGGTCTTTTAAATCTCCGGTTTTCATTTTTTGATATTCGAGAGAACCGTCTTTCAGCAAATATGCATTTTCATTTAACAAATTATCATGCGTAAGTTGGGCTGCGGTTTTCTTTTCACATTCTATCATTTCATCGTGAATTTTGGCTATCCCAAGGTTTTCATATTTTTCTTCAACTTGCATTTCTCTATCTTCGTAACTTAATACTTTATGGAATTTTATATTCTTTGACTTTATGAAGTCTTGCTCGTTTAAATCATTAACGAGTTTATTGAAAAAAAGTTCCTTTTTATTACCGTCTTTATCCGCACATCCGGGTAAAGCCAGAACCAGATCATGCTTGAAACTTTTCTTGTTAAGGCATCTATCTTCTAACCTTTCACAGCAGCCAACCCCAATCTGCCCGGCTATAACCGGGTAGACTCTTTTATCATAAGCAATATCGTCAACTTTATACGTCCTGCGGGAGCCATCTAAAAAATATTTGAAAAGTGGTTTTGAAAATTTCTGAACCTGCTGCGATTTTTTTAATAATGGTTTCGTTTGCTTTATCTTTTCAGTTTCGCCGTATTTCTTCAATGTTAAATCCTGGCGGTCATCATAAACAACACCCGGCATCTTGACATCATCTAAGCAATATTTGTGGCTCTTGAAACTCTTGCCACTTGTCCGTTTTGCTATATATGGTAATATCCCTTTCATGACTATTTCTATCATTGCGAGTTCGACATGTTCATTCCTGCCCTACTTGTCTATCTTCTTGATCATGTCGTTTATCTGCTTGCGCACTATCGCCGAATTCGTCTTAGATAAAGCCTGCTCCAATACATCCAACGCCTTCTCCTTCTGGTTCATCCTGCCATACACCCGGCCCATGTTAATCAAAAAAGTAATGTCTCCACTCTCCGAAAAAGATACCGCTTTCTCAAAATTAAAGATCGCTTCACTTAAATCATCCTCATGCTCCAAGATCAACCCTAAGGCATTCAATAATAACGAAAACTTGTTGTTTTTTATCAATCCTTTCTGGACATAACGCCGGGCCGATTCATACCGGCCCCGCCGTATCTCCAACATAGCCAGGTTGGCAAAAGCATTCTCCGGGGTTTTGTAATGAGGCGAATTGGCGGCAATTAAAAAGTTCTCCTTGGCCTTGTCTAATCGACCGGTCTCACTGTAAATAACACCTAAATAATTATAAACATCGATAGTATTGGGCCGCAGCACCAACACCCGCTTAAAATGATCCGCCGATTTGGAGAACTTACCCTGGTTCAGGTACACGACTCCTAAAGCATATAAAGCACCGGAAAGATTGGGCTTCTTCTTTAAGGCTTTGAGAAATTTTGCCTCCGCATTCCTTAGATCCCCGGAACTCAACAATGCATAACCTTCATTCATAAGGAATTCAGGCGAACCGGGCCGGAGATAATCCTGGTAAGCCGAGCTTTTTTTGCGACAGTTGATACAAAAAAATAAAGAAATAATTATAAAGGTGACTATGGTTTTTTTCATTTTTTCCTCACACTCTTTATTACCTTGTATGTCTTGACCGGCTGGCTGATGCCTTGCAGCTTTTTCCCGCCAAGATACTCGAATTCAAAGAGATTCCCGGTAAGCTTGTGAACAGCTTCCGACACTACGACCTGGTTGGGCCCGGCTATCGAAGATTCCAACCGCGACGCAATGTTGACCGCATTGCCGATAACCGTATAATCGAGCCTTTTGGGCGAACCGAAATCTCCAGCTATCAATTTACCGGCATTAATGCCGATGCGAATATCTATCCTGTCTTCCGGGGGTTGACTGTTGTTCATCTCCACCAGCTTGGCCATCATGTCGAGAGCAGTCCGGATGGCCGATTCGGCATGGTTGCCGATGCCGAAGGGAACACCGAAAACAGCCATTATGGCATCCCCGATGTATTTGTCTAAGGTGCCGTTGTGCCTGAAAATAATATCGGTCATTTCCGTAAAAAAATTATTTAAAAAAACCCCGATTTCAACCGGGTTCATATTTTCTACTTTGGTGGTAAACCCCACGATGTCCATAAAAAAAACAGATGCCTCGGTCTCTTTATAAACCACCACTTCCCGGGAACCTTTGTCCTGCTGCTCCATAATTCGCGATACCACGGAGGGAGAGTGATACCTTTCCAATTTGGCCCGCAATTTCTTTTCCCGGTTAAGTTTCTCTAAGTTCTCGATTCCTTCGATAGATAGCCCGGTAAAATTAGCGATAATCGATAGGATTTCCAGGTCTTTTTCTTTGAACATCTGGTCGAATGCGGTGGTGTCGATGTAAATAAGCCCGTAAATCGAATTCTTTGTCCAAATGGGCACAGACATGGCGGAAGTGATACCGAATATGATGATACTCTGGGCGCCGTCAAAACGGGAATCATCACGGGTATTGGAAGAAAGGATGGCTACTTTCTCCTTTATAGCTTTCATGGCAATGGTTTTGGAGATATTTACCTTGTCGTCAGCTCTGTCTTTTTTGCTGCCCGAGTGCTTCAAAATCAAATCTTCCTGCTTTTCATCACAAGAGAATATAAAAACCCGCTTGGGATTCAAAAATTGAAAAATCAATTTCGATACTTTTTCAAAACTGTCTTCTAACCGGGTACAGGCTATCAGGTCTTTGCCTAAAGCAGTTAATGAGGTGAGCAGCTTCAGTTCGGTGGTGTCTATTTTTTGTTTGTCATCCTGTTTGATCTTAAATTCGTCGGAAAGGGGAACAACCATGGAAATCTTCTGGTCTTTGACATCGTCGATTTTTTCGGCTTCCGCAACCCGGGCATAATTCAATATAGTTCGGCCTATGGTGATATTATCCCCTTCTTTTAACTCTTTTTCTTTTATTCGCCTGCCGTTTACGTAAGTGCCGTTGGTGCTGCCCAGGTCGTTGAGTTTGTAATTATTTCCAACACGGATAAACTTACAGTGGCTCCGGGATACGGAACTCTCGTTTATCTGCAGGTCGTTAGAGGGTAATTTTCCTACGGCAGCCCGGTCTTTCTTAAGATAAAAGACCTTCCGCTCATCGTTAAAAAAATACTCTAATTTATATTCCACTCGCTTTTTAAACTCCTTTTCATTAATTCCTTCAATGCATCCCTGGGGGACATATTATTAAATAAAATCTCATATACTTTGTTGGTGATGGGCATCTCGATGCCTAAATTGCCGGCCAGCTTTTGGATGGCCCGGGTGGTCTCCACTCCTTCGGCTACCATGGCGCTGGACTTCTCGATTTGCTCTAAGGTCTCACCTTTGGCGATTCGTTCGCCCATCTGGAAATTTCTCGACAGGGTGCCGAAACAGGTCAACATCAAATCGCCGATGCCGGCAAGCCCCCAGAAAGTCTCCTGCCGGGCGCCTAATTTAACGCCGAACCGGGAAATTTCCACGCTGGCCCGGGTGACTAAGCTGGCGGTGGTGTTGTAGCCGTAGCCGCTGCCGGTGACAATACCGGAGGCAATGGCCATTACATTTTTCATCGAACCGGCCACTTCGATGCCGGTCAGGTCATCGCTGCGGTACACCCGCAAAATAGCCGAAGAGAAGGATTCCTGTACCTGTTCTAATACCTCCCGGTTTTTCGAGCAGGCCACAACCGCGGTGGGGTGCGCCTGGGCCAGTTCCCGGGCAAAGGAAGGCCCGGAGATGGTAATCCACTTTTTAAGTATTTCAGGCCCCGATACTTCCGCCGCCAACTGGGAAATGGTTTTCAAGGAGGTGTATTCAAAACCTTTGGAGAGGTTGACGATGATTTTATTTTCGCTGATTCCGCGCAGTTCTTGAAAGGTTTTCCTGATATACTTCGATGGTACGGCAAAGATGATTATATCGGCGTCCCGGGCTTCGGGGAGCAGGTCTACTACCGGGATCAACCCGGGAGAAAGTTCTATGCCGGGCAGGAAAACCGTGTTTTCCCTTTTTGCCACTACTGCTTCTACGATCTCTTTTTCACGCATCCAGAGCTTAACTTTTTTGCCGGTGACACTCAGGTAATTTGCAAATGCAGTTCCCCAGGAACCGCCGCCTATAACTAATATTTTATCCATTTTCCTTCCAACAAAATTTATTTTCAGTGCCTGCCATCATCTTTTTGATGTTGCCGGCGTGCTTAAAAAGAATTATCACGGTCAATAAAAAAACGATGCCGGCAACCTCAACGATTTGGGTAAACAATGTATAAAAGAAAATCGCGCCGACGCCGGTGATAGAGCCGGCTGAAACGTGCTTCGTAAAATAACCGGCGACAAGAAAAAATACGCCGAAAACTAATACTGTGGGATAATTGAAAGCCAGGAACACCCCCGCTAAAGAGGCGACTCCTTTACCGCCTTTGAACTTTATATAAAGCGGGAAAAGGTGGCCCATTACCGCGGCTGCGCCGCCGCAAATCACCACTACCGGGGAGTCGAAATATTGCAGCCCGTAAAAGACGGGCAGGGCGCCTTTGAGCACGTCGAAAATGAGAGTGGGAATGGCCGCTTTTTTGCCTTTGGTGCGCATCATATTGGTGGCGCCGATATTTCCGCTCCCTTCCTCCCTGATATCTTTTTTTTCCATCAAATAGTAGATAACGAATCCCGCAGGGATCGAGCCTAACAAATAAGAACTAATAACAAATAAAATCTCATGCAGTTGCATCATCGATTGTTATCTCCTTCAGTATAGTGTAAACAGGACCGTCCGGGAACAACTCGCTTTTAAACACCTGGAAAGTTTCCACCTTGAAGTTGGCTATGGGAACACCGGCATACTGGTCCAACAAAAGGAGAATGGGGTTAAAGTTGTATTTTTTTTTGTTCCTGCCTAAGGTGATGTGCGCTTTAAAAGGGCGGGTTTCTTTTTTGATGCCGGTTTTTGCCAGGGCGTTTTCGATCCTGTAGTAGAGGTCTTCCAGTTTGTCGTTTTTTCCTATGCCCGCCCAGAAGATATTAAGGTCATTACCGCGGCCGAATTTTCCGCATCCGGCAATCTCTAAATCGAAAGCCCCTACTTTAAAATCTCCGCCGGTTAACACTTCTTCGATTTGAGAATATTTTTCCCGGGCCGCTTCGCCGATGAATTTCAGGGTCAGGTGGACGTTTTCGGTTTTTGCCCATTTGATAGGGCCGGCCTGCTTTTTGAAAGGTTTTAAAAACCTTTCGATGTCTGCCTTCGTGCTGTCGGCCAATTTGATCCCGGTAAAAATTCTCATATAACTATTATAAGATAAATAATTTCTTTTGTAAAGCGATTTGCCTTCGGCGACAAGGGGGGC
>JAGLSW010000162.1 GCA_023135565.1 Candidatus Aminicenantota bacterium
ATGAGTCCTTTCCAGCATGGCGAGGTATATGTAACGAATGACGGCGCCGAGACGGATCTCGATCTCGGTCATTATGAGCGTTTTACAACGACCATAACTTCGCAGAAGAATAATTGTACAGCCGGTTGGATTTATGACAGTGTCATCCAGAAGGAGAGGCGCGGTGATTATTTAGGCAAGACTGTTCAGGTGATTCCTCATGTCACCGATGAGATTAAGGCTTTTGTTACCCAGATGGAAAAAAGCTATGATATTATCATTGTTGAGATCGGTGGTACGGTTGGTGATATCGAAAGCCTACCTTTTCTTGAAGCCATCCGGCAGGTGGGGTTGGACACCGAGCCCGGGGACACCATTTTTATTCATTTAACATTGGTGCCCAACATAAAGACTGCCGGTGAGTTGAAGACCAAGCCCACACAGCACAGTGTAAAGGCGCTGTTGGAGATCGGCATACAGCCGGATTTGCTGCTTTGCCGGGCTGAGGTGCCGCTGCCCACGGAGATCAAGAAAAAGATCGCGCTTTTCACCAACCTCAGGTATGAGGACATTGTCAGCGCATATGATGTAAAGAACATTTATGAAATTCCTCTTATTTTCAAGAAGCAAGGGTTAGGGGAGTCTATATTGCGCAAGTTGAATCTTACCAAGAAGCAGGATGATTCGGGTAGGTGGGAGACCTGGGTAAGCAGGTCGAACAAGTTAAAAGAAAAGGTTGTTATCAGCATAGTCGGAAAATACGTCAAGTTAAGCGATTCTTATAAAAGTTTAAGTGAGGCTCTTTATCATGGTGGTGTAGAGAATGATGTAGAGGTGGAGTTGGACTTAGTGGAATCGGACAACTTATTGGAATGGAATTTGGATGAGAAATTTGGTAAGTCGAACGGTATATTGGTTCCCGGCGGGTTTGGTATTCGCGGCATCGAGGGAATGATCAAATCCGTGGAGTATGCGCGTTTGAACAAGGTTCCTTATTTTGGAATTTGTCTGGGTATGCAGTGTGCTTCCATTGAGTTTTTGCGTCATGTAATGGGCATCGAGAGTGCTCATTCCGCTGAATTCAGTAAATCCGGTTCGGATATGGTTTTTTTAAAATTGAAAGAATTGGTTGACGTAGAGGAGATGGGTCATAATATGCGTTTAGGTGAATTTTCTTGTATCCTCAAGAAGGGCACTTTATGTTATGATGTTTATGACAAAAAGAGCAAAATATTCGAGCGGCACCGGCACCGGTATGAGTTTAACCCGAAGTTTGAGAAAATTTTGGATGAGAACGGTATGGTGATAAGCGGCAAGAACCCGGAGCGGAATTTGGTAGAGATGATTGAATTGAAGGATCATCCCTGGTTTGTCGGTTGTCAATTTCACCCGGAGTTAAAGTCCAGGCCGTTGGATCCGCATCCTTTGTTTGTATCATTCATCGAGAGCGCCAAGGAGCAGAAAAAGCGGAGTGGGTAAGCGTTAAGCAGCCTCGTGTCAGGGGGTGCTTTTGATTCACTCTAAATAGAAGTTTTGATTAAACTTTTTCAAAAGTTTAGCCCCCGGCAGGGCCTGCGGAGCTAATAGGTTGGGTGCGCCGCACCCCGCCGGAGGCCAGTTAATAGTGGTTCTTCGGAACTGAGCCGCACCGTTTTGTTAATATTTAACGATTAGGCATGTCCTACTTTTCTTCTTCTATCTCTGCGATACTTTTTTTTACTTTTTTTTCAATATCTTTAAAACCGGCTTTCTGTGCTATTTCTAATGCTCTTCTCAAGAATTTTAGGGCTTCGTCGAGTTCACCTTTAGCTTTATATATACTGCCGATATTTCCTAATTGAATAGCTTCACTAACAGAATATCCAACTTTTTGAGCGATTTGCAGTGCTTTATTGTGGTATGTTAACGCTTCATCCAATTCGCCTTTTGATTTATATATAATACCGATATTTCCTAGTTGAGCAGCTTCGCACACAGAATATCCGATTTTTTTAGCAATTTGCAGAGCTTTTTTGTGGTATTTCAACGCCTCCTCAAATTTTCCTTCGATCTGGTATATATAGCCAATATGCCCTAATTGAATGGCTTCCCCCTGTAAGTATCCGCTCTGTTGATTGATTTTCAAAGCTTTTTTATGGTATTTTAAAGCCTCTTCAAGTTTTCTTTGGTCTTGATATATGGCTCCGATATTTCCCAATTGCTCAGCCTTGCCGTGCGAAAATCCGATACTTTGATAGGTAGCCAAAGCTTTTTTGAAGTATTTTAAAGCGTCTTCAAATTTTCGTTTGTTTTGATATATGACCCCAATATTTCCTAATGCACAAGCGCCACCTTGTAAGTATCCTATGTTTTGACAAATTTCTAAAGCCTTTTTTTGGTATTTTAAAGCTTCTTCCAAATCCCCATTTACTATATAAATACTCCCAATGTTAACCAAAACCGAAGCTTCTCCCTGCGAGTGTCCGATTTTTTTATAGATTTTCAAAGCTTTTTTTTGGTATTCTAATGCATCTTCCATTTTACCCTGTGTTTGGTATATGGCACCAATATTTCCAAATTGATTTGCCACTCCTTGCAAATATCCGATCTTTTTTGATAATTTTATTGCTTCCTTAAAGTACACTAAGGCTTTTTCCGTCTCACCTCTATCTTTATATATCAATCCAATATTATCTAATTGATTAACCTCGCCATTTGAACGCCCAATCTTTCGAGATATTTCCAATGCTCTTTCCAGGTATTTTAGCGCATCCTCAAGTTTACCTATGGTTTTATATATCCCTCCAATATTTGCTAGAACAATGGATTCACCATGCAAATTGCCAATGTTTCGGTATATTTTCAGAGTTATTTGATAATGTTTTAAAGAATTATCTGAATCTCCCTTATTTTGGTATATCACTCCAAGGTTCCCGTATATGGCTGCATTGTATTCCTTCTCATCCAATTTTTCGGCAATTTTGAGAGCCTCATTGTACAATTCTAAGGAGGTGTCAAATTTGGATATTTCATAGGCGGATTCGGCTGTTTTGACAAGCTTTCTTAAAAGGATCGATTCGATGATGTTATTCTTCTTCCTGTAACTTTTCAGGTCTTTTAGGTTTTTCTCGAATTCTTCCACGCCTTCGGGTTTTCCTGGGTATTCAGCCAGGTCTTCCTGTACCGCCTGGGATAGGTCGGTGAAAAATTCCGTGAAGCCGGCAATCGAATAAAAATCATAGGCTTTCCCGATAATGGTTTCCAACAGTTGATGGTTGCCGATCAAGGCAATTTTTAAACGGTGCTCCGGGATGAAATCGCGGTAGAATAGCAAGTCGTAGGCTATGTCTATTGGAGCAGCGGATAAATGATAAAAAGAAAAAATATGAAATACTTTGTTGTCATAGGTTCCGGAAAGACGCAGGATGTCGAAAGACCTTTCCCCATCCTCCAATATGTGTGTTTCTACCGGTGTAAGCGCTTTTTCTTTGATAAATTCGATAACTGCCTTTTCTAAAGCCGGGGAATCTATCCCGATCAAACACAAAAGGGGATTTTCTCCGGCATGGACAATAATATCTTCTAAAATCCGGGTCTTTAAAAATTCCTTATTGGGGAGCAGTTCACCAAGACCCGGTGAATTACTTAACTTCTGTTTTTTTGGCATAAATTTTTACTGTATCCTCGATCAGCGGGTTTAACTCATACCAGATATTGCCGTTTTTATAGGCCAGCACATTGTTGGCATGGAGCACTTCGAGGAATCTCTCCGAAGTTTCGGAAACCGGTTTTTTTTCTTTGTCAATATTATCGAGCAAGTCGATCTTCACGGTAGAGATGATAGTACGGGCTATGCCGTCCCTTAAAGAATGAATTGCGCTTGTTACGTCATCTTCGCTAACCTTCTTTCCATGAACACTACGCACTTTGACGGCGGCTTGACGAACAATGGAAACCAACTGCCGGATAATACCGCCGGAAAACTCCACAGCTTTATCTAAAGCGTTATCATCTATCAAATCCGCTTCCGGGTCGATCCTAAATTTGATTACATCTTTGAGCAATTCTTTATTTTGCTCTATCTTTTTATCCTCTTTCTTTTTCTTTTTTTCTATACCCGGCTCAAATGGGTTGGGTTTCAGGTTGAGCACAAATTGGGGAATGGGATTCTGGATGAAATTGTTTATTTCAGGCGCGGTGGTTAAGTAAGTAGGTATGGAAAAAACTTTTTTGCATTTCAATTCAAAGATATACCTGCGGTTCTTTATGAAAATCGATTTAATCTGGTTGACCTGCCTTAATTTGTCAAGATCGTCTATGATGACCAGCAGCTTTATTCTTTTCATTTTCGATTTCTTCCGTTAATTCTCCTTTTTTCAATTTTTGTATCCTAACCAGTTCTGATGGTCTCGTAAAAAGTCAT
>JAGLSW010000163.1 GCA_023135565.1 Candidatus Aminicenantota bacterium
CTTTTGAAAAAGTTTGATCAAAACTTCTGTTTATTTAGAATCAAAAACGCTCACACGCGGCCCCTGCGGCGGAGCCGCTTATCGCCTCCCCGTGCGTACGGGGTTTAGAATCAAAAGCGCTGCCCTGCTGCGAGGCGGCTCATAGGCTCCCCGCGCCGCGGGGCCGCGCGGTTATTTTATCTCTAATGCCGGGTCGCCTAACAAATTATATATGTTCAGCATAAAAGGCGCTATCCCCAGGGCTGCACAATCCCGTTTGGCCTGCAGGATGGCTTTGCCCAACACTTTCTCCCGACCGGAAAAAGCAGCCCGGAAAAAAGCTTCTCCTAACCGGATGGCCGGGGTATTGTAAGATGCACCCGAAGGCGCCCATACTGCTACTGCACCACCGTTGTCTTTTAATACCAGCGATTCACCTAAAGTATCATAGCCTGGTAAGGCAAAACGCCCCACCACACAGGTTAATGCGCTAAAAATAGGCAGCCTGTCTCCATTAAATAGGCCGGAGAGATCACTTGTGCGCAGCAGCCCCTCATTGGCCAAAAGGTTCAAACCGGCGTGGCCGACATAATTAACCAGCAGCACCCCGGAATTAATTCCGTCTATCGCTTGCTGTTTGGCTGCTTTAACTTGATCGCTCCTGGCGGAGTCGGGCAAGGTAATATTTCCTATGCTGTACCCGGTAAGTAAGCTGCTTAAATAGGCGCTGTCATAGGGGAAATTCCCGCCGTCATCGGCGTTGTCCGCCAGCATCAAGACTTTGCCCGTCCAGGCGCCGGTGGAACTTTCATAATCGGCCAGCTTATCCACATAAGCGCGTAGTTCCGCCGGGGTCATTACCGGCAGCCTGCCGATGGCGATCTCAGGAGCGCCGTCAGCGCCCTCGATGTCGCCGAAAAGACCGTCCGCCGCAAAAAGTCCACGCGGGGTGTCCACCAGCAGGGGCGGTATCAGGCAGTCGCCGTGCCCTAAGTTGTTCTTGTAATCATAAGAGCCTTCTCCGGCGAAAAGCGCGTATTTCAAACCCCCGGCGTCCCAATTATTGTAGGCATAAGCGAGGAAATCCTTGATGGCCGCGGGATTGGCTATGCCATGGTTGAATTCATCATAGATGTCTTCAAGCTCGATGACTTTGGCTTCAAGTCCTTTGTTCTGCTGGAAATTAGCCATTTTTTTGGCAGCATTCTCTAAGCCCGCGGGAGTAATCACCACGTAGTCGGCGGCGCTGCGCATGGCTTTTAAATTGGAGAGTTTGTCGGTGATCAAGGCATGGGGGGTGAGCGTCCCGTTAGGACTTAACACTAAGTAGCGGCTGCCGGACCGGGGCACAAAACTCACCCGGTAAGCACCGTCTTTAGAGACGCCGGTCACCATTCGCGGCCGGGCCGGGGCGGTGATGTCGAAAACATAAATATCGGGGTGGGTAAAACCGTCTACGGTAATAACGGCATTTTTGGCGCCGTAGCAGAGCAGCATGTCGTTCACTGCCCGGTAAAACCGCCTGAACTTCAAGTCGAAAGAATCTACATGGAAAATACTTTGGGAAACGCCGTTATCTAAAATGCCTTTTACTTCGATAGTGTTTTCCCCGTCTATTAACAGCGATTGGTCGAAGTAAAGGTCAAAATTATGGGCTTCTTTGCCGTTCCAACTGCCGGAGCCGATCAAATTACCGTTCAAGCTCACTTCGGCATGGTGGTCCAGCACGGCTGCGATGTCTGTAGCGCCTTTGAGATGCACGGTCAGCCGTGCGTCGCCGTAGGAAGATGGGGCGTTGGCGTTGAATTTAAAACTCTTACCGCCCTGCCCGGCGCTGACAAAATCCCACAGCCAGTAATCGGCTTCGGGGTCGTGGAACAGCGCTGTCAGGGAGTAATTATCTTTTTCCAGGTGCAGGAAATCTTTGAATATTTCAGTACCGCCGGTAGGGGCGGGCATACCGCCGTCCACGAATTCCATCCCGGTGCCGGTGCCCGCGGTCAACCAATAAACATTATCAAGGGTGTAGATGCTGTCTATATCCTGGCCGTAGAAATAGAGGCCGGAACCGTTTTTGCCGGGCAGGTAAGCTATATCCAGGCCGCGGTTAAGCAAGCGCAGTCTCCTATTTTTAATCATATTGACGACTTTTTGGTGAGACCTGCCGGTGCCGGCGGCAATGGCGGCTGCGTCTAAGAAATACAGCCCTTTCTCCCTGACCACTACTTTGACATCGCTGCCTTTTCGTACAGCCGGTGCGCTCAATTTCGCCGTGGACAAAGACTGCCTCACGGAACGCATCCTAACTTCACGTTCCGGGGAGACCGGGTGAGGCTGCTTGCCGTACAAACCGCGCAGGGGTTCTAATTCGATCCGGTCGACGCCGGGCTGCTCCACACCGACGGTGACTTTGAAAGGCCCGTAAATGCGCTTGCCGGGGCCGGATTCGATTTCTACCAGTTTGTAGAGATAGGTTCCGCCTAAGACGGCGCTGCTGTCTACACAGCGGTAGATGCCGCCTTTGGGGGAGTTCATCAGGCCGGGCAGGAACTCTTTATTCACCCGTTTATATTTGCCCGTGGCTTCGTCCAAACGCAGCAGGTAGAAACCGGCGGTGCCGATTTCGGCAGCGGTTTCCCAATGCACCACCACTCTGCCGCCGTCGCTGTAGGCATGGAAAGGAGTAATAAAGGCGTGGGTGGGTGGTTCCGGGGCGTTAAAACCGAAATCGATATTAAGATTGTCGGCGCCGCTGATGGTTACCGGCCAGGGGATAATGCCGAAGGTCTTATAATAACCGGTTAATACATTATTTTCGTCGGTTATCTGCACGATGTAATTACCGTCGGTCAGACCGGTAAATTCGTAATTTTTTTTGGTGCCCAGGGTGTTGTCGGTGGTAGTGGTGGCAATAATAGTATCTGCAGCATCGATTACGCCGATAGTGCCGTTGTCCCGGTAAAGAGCCAGGGTCACATCCTGGATACCACCTTCAAGCAGCGGATCACCCTGTATACCATCTTCGTTTACGTCGAGCCACACATAATCGCCGATGGTGTAGGTGAGGGTGCCGCCGCCCGGATCATTAAGGGAATAGCCGAAGTCCAGGGTCAGGTCGGTACTATTGGTGTCAGTTAGGGCGACTGAATCTTCTACGTGGGGGGCCGCGGGAACCGGGGCGCCCTGGGTGGTGAGAAAGTAATTCTCAAGGGGACCACCCGCAGCAAAGTTACCGGCAGCCACCTTCACCCGGTATGTTACGCCTTGTGCACTGACGTCCAGGTTTGAAAAGAGGTATTTACCGCTGCCGTCTGTATAAGCCTCACCCAATTGTTTGCTATCGGCTCCTTTTTTAGTCACGGACCAGAGTTCCACCAGCACCCCTTCGATACCGGGCTCATCCGGGTCTTGAACCGTGTCGCCGTCCAGGTCGAACCAGACATAGTCGCCCACGATTCCCGGGCTGCCGTTATCGACATCGACCCAATAGCCGAAGTCGGCGGTGGTATTATCGGCAGTAGTGATAGTCACGGCATAAGATTCTCTCTTGCTGTAGTTGTCCACGCCGGTATCGGTGGTGGGGTCGCCGCCGGCGCCGAATATGGGGTCGGGTTCGTTGTAGTAGTAGAGGCTCTTGCGAAAGTCTTTCAGGACGTTATCGAGGTCGCTGACTTCAACCAGGTAATCGCCCGGCTCCAGGCCGTCGAAAGAGTAAGTTCCGTCGGCAGCGGTGGTGGTGGTGGCGATTATCGATTCATCCGCATCCCGCACACCGTCACCATCGCTGTCCTTGAAAAGATTAAGGGTGACGTTAGCGATCCCGGTGTCGGTAGTTTTGGCTGCTTCATATTCGCCGTGGCCCGCGTCAGCAGGCTCACCCGCCAGGGGCGGCCGGCCTGATTTATCAATTTCCAACCACACCTGGTTGCCCAGGGAATACAGGCCTGTCGCTTTGTAATAACCGAAGTCGGCGTTGAGATATGCATCGCCGGCGGCAACAGTAATCACATGCGTGGGGTCGGTGCTGCTCTGCGGCCCGTCGGTCAGGGTATAGCCGGTTAACAGACTACCTGTATCCGTTACTTCCACTTTGTAGTCTCCGGGGGCCACGTTGGTAAAGAGGTAATAACCGTCATCCCCCGTGGTGGTGTCGGCCACAAGATCATCATAGCCGTCACCGTCGGTATCTTCCCACAGGCGGACGGTTACGCCGCCGATGCCCGGTTCGCCGGGGTCCTGCATACCGTCGTCATCAGCATCGCTCCACACAAAATCACCGATTACCGCCAGTGTGTCATCGGTGAGGGCATAACCGAAGTCGGCATCTAAGTATGCTCCGCCCTGTTCCAGGGCAATGGCGCTGTGGGGGTTGGTAGTGCCTGTGGTGGTGGAAAAACCGGCTAATACCCCGTTGGTATCGGTTACTTCCACGATATAGTTCCCTTCTCCTAAGTTAAGAAATGCGTAGTAACCGTTCAAGTCGGTGTTGGTGGTTTCTATAAGGGAACCGTCCGCGTAAGAACCGTCGCCGTCGGGGTCGGTGTAAAGAGCTAAAGTGACATTAGCAAAACCCGGCTCATTAAAATCCTGTACCCCGTCCCGGTTCACATCATGCCAGACATAATCCCCTATCTTCCCGGGGGCGGGGAATGTGGTCACCGGGCTTACGCTCTTACTGGGAGAAGCGTGCAGTTCCACCGGGTTGGTGGCAACGCCCTGGTACACACCGTCGCAAGCACACCCTATACATTGTTTAGCAAATACGCTGCGGTTAATCTTCATTTCCCAGATTATACTGTACTCCCAATCGGGATAATTTGTTTGATCCGGGATATAATTGGCTTCGTCATCCCAGGAGGGTGACGTGCCGTCGTCGAACATGGAGGGAGTTCCTAATAAGTCAAGGACTCCCACAGAGCAATCACCTGCGACACAGTAACCGAAGTCATTCAGGTTGGAAGCCGTAGATGTGTCGTAAGAAATATATGTGGCGGTCCAGTCCGGGGCGTTGATGTATGACTGTAACGTGTCTTCCGACAAATTCGTAGCAGGATCAGAATCTGCTTCAAAACCGGAAGGCGTTCCATAAGCACCGTAGACGGGATCCCCAGTGTCGGGATCGTAGGGTCCGTGAAGCAAGTCCATGGTGTAGTCCAACACGATTTCACCGCAGTCATTCTCTAAGTCCAGGCGCTGCTTATCACTCTCCGCCAGGTCGTGAAACGTATGACCGGTGCCGCCCCACGAACTATGTTTATAGGTGCCGTAACTATTATCATTAAAAGCCCTATCGATGACCCAGGCGATATAGACGTAAGTGGCGTCGATGCCGGTGTCGTCGATGATATACAAGATAGCATTGGCATTCAAATAAAAACCTTGATAACTGAAGCTTCTGCCATGACTTTTATAGACAGCATCCAACTGCCCGTCCAGTGCCGGGGGGGATTGAGCGAAAACCGCCGTGCTCCCGGCCAATATAAATATTATCGCGCCCGTCAATAGGGCCGCAAAACTTTTTCTCAAATTTTTTTTTTTCATTATAAAGCCTCCTCGCAGGAAAATAAGTTCTCCTGCCAGCAGTACTACACTGCCGACAGGGAACCGAATTGTTTCCCGCGCAAAAAGACAGCCGTTACAACTTTGCAATCATAACACAATAACTTTCTTTTGTCAATATTTATATAGTTATAGGGGTTGTCCAATTTATTGTTATAAACCATAACAATTAAGTGTAGCAATTTTCATGCCAAACCTGGCGCTTGCCGGGGTTTTAAAAGAATGCACTTGCACCTCGGGCCCGGCGAATAATATACAGATTTCCGTGCATATGGGCGTTTCGGGCCTTTTTTTATGTGCCGCCGGGCAGTTTACAGCCTTTTTAGCGGCGGCGTGGAATTTCTAAAAACCTTCTCTAATAAAGCCTATTAAGAGAAAAGTGTGACAAAATTTGTCACATAATCGGCAAAAAATGTCATTAATTACGCGCCGGGGTGCAGAGCAGCGCGCCGGACACATCATGCCCCCCAAACAGGACAAAACCCTGGACAGTCAATGTTTAACACAGTTGCGGGAAAGCGAAGGGAAAGGGCCGTAACGGGGCAATCTAAGTTGACGGAGCAAAATAAGTTGCCTTCGAAAGCAAAGTAAGTTGCCTCCTTCCGCAAGTCACCGGTTACATATACTTTTACTTTGCCGCGCAGCGGTTTATTGGCGTGGGGACGCCGTCCCCACGCGAATGGGGTCGCCTCCCCGTGCGTACGGGGTTGCCAAAAATATGCCGGGATGGTATTATGAGACTTACATGTGTTTACTAAAAATTGAAAATCTATCTGTAAAAACCGCTCAGCCCGGGAAAACAAGAGCTGTCCCAATCTTAAAAGAGATTAACTTAGACATCGCGAAAGATAAAATTACCGCCCTGATCGGGGAATCGGGGGCGGGAAAATCCATGCTGGCAAAAACGATCTCCGCCCTGCTGCCCGAAAATATCCAGGTGACGTCGGGCCGTTTTTTTTATGAGGGCAGGGAGGTAGATTCCCGCTGGCTGAAAAAAGTCAGGGGCCGGGAAATTTTTTATGCGCCGCAAAACGCCGCGGCGTCTTTCAACCCGGTCCTAAAACTGGGATCGGCGATCCCCAGTACTATTAGCTTGAAAAGAAAAGCCATAATCAAAAGTTTTTGCGGGGGTGCAGGGGGCAGTTTTTTCAAAAAGCGCCCCCTGCTCGCCGAAGGCATAAAAAGCATTAAACGCTTAAGGCGGGCATCACCTCCAGCCTATCGAGAAGCTATCGAAATCCTAAAAGTCCTGGGCATAGAGGACCCGCTCAAACTGCTGAATTCCTATCCTTTCGAATTGAGCGAGGGAGAAAACCAGCGGGCCCTGCTGACCCTGGCCATTCTACAAAACCCCCGGCTGTTGATTTTGGATGAACCGGCGTCTGCTTTAGACGCCGCTGCCCGCCGGGATTTTATGAAATTAATCAACAATGTCCGTGGCCGCCGCAGCCTCAGCATCCTGTTGATTACCCACGATTTAGCGATAGTTAGACACATTGCCGACTATATCTACATTATCCTAAATGGTGAAATCGTGGAAGCAGGAGAAACAGTTCCTGTTTTTCAAAGGCCATCCCATCCCTATACCAGGGAAATCACCGGTTTGATTTGCCGTTGATAACCCCCGGGGCTGGAGCGGCAGTACTTCATTATAGTTTTGCACTGTTTTGTTGACAAATAGATGGAAATTATTTATATTAACCATATGAAAATAAAAAAGATATATATGATTTTAATTTCTGTGGTACTGTTTACTGTTTTTGCTTCCGGCCAGGCCGTTAACCTGTCGAAGCTGCCCAATACCCCCTCTAACCATCCCTGGGTACTGCCTTACGGCGACAAAGTGATGGTGGTCTGGCGCGAAGAAGGGGGCTACTCCGGTACTAACAGCGATACCTTTTACAGCATAAAGTCGAACGGCTCCTGGTCACGACCTAAACCTGCCTATGACACACGTGAATTCTCTAAAAACCCGCATATCGGCATCGGCCCCGACGGGGTGATCCATCTTGTCTGGGCTGACGGTCTCAGCAGCGGCAGGGAAATCTATTACGGCAAGTTCCAAAACGGCGCCTGGCAGGGAAGCAGGCAAAAAATAATTTCCAGCCCTTATAATTCCAACTGGCCGCGGATCGGTATCTATGATAACAATGTAATAAATGTAGCTTGGTGCAGCGCGCAATTTTCCGGCACGTCCGAACACTGGCGCACCCGGAACACCTGGAAATCCGGCAATTCCTGGAGTAAATCCGTTTACCTATCGAAGAATGCCACCTGGAATGGCGACTGGGACCTGGCTATGCATCCCGATATATTTTGTCAAGGCAGCAGCGCCTATGTGGTGTGGCATGAGGGCAGTCACAGCGGCAAAACGATTAAATTTTCGGAGAAAGAGAGCGGCGGCAGTTGGTCCGACCCCGTAGATGTGACGCCGGTAGGAAAAATGAATAGTTGGCCGGGAATCGTAGTAGATTCGGACAATAATGTTCATGTGATAAGTTCCGCTACCGGCGGCAAAGTCAATTATACGAACAGGCGGGAGGGTGTTTGGGCCGAGGTGAAACGCATTAACCAGGAGCGGGCGCGGCGCGGTTTCGTGACTATCGACATCGACGATAACGATACCCTTCATGCGGTTTACCAGGCCGGGCCTTATATTTATTACAACGTAGCCAACAGGTTGGGCGTTTGGGGCCAGGAGGTAAAAGTCTCCAACGGCAAAGAGGACATGTACCCCTGCATCAGCCCCGATAACAACGGTTATGTACATATCGTTTGGTGCGAAGCGGATGAAGGCTTCGACGGCGATGTGTTTTACACCATGCTGCCTGCCGGTGAACCACCGCAGGTCGAATCGCCTATTGCCCAGTTTACCCACAGCCCTGAAAGCGGCAAGCCGCCGTTAAAAGTTTCATTCGATGCGTCGGGCAGTTCCGATCCCGACGGCACGATCGTTAGTTACGGTTGGGATTTCGGCGACGGTTCTTACGGCGGCGGCGTTAAGCCCAATCACACCTATACCCAAAAAGGCATCTATACTATCACCCTGACTGTAAAAGACAATGACGGCATCAGCGGTATTGCCCAGGGTTATGTTTATGTCACTCACCCGCCGGTGGCTGTCTTTACCATGAATCCCTCTATCGGGGTAGCCCCGGTAACTGTTCATTTCGATGCTTCCGGCTCTAATGATCCCGACGGCACGATTGCCGAATATTTATGGGATTTCGGCGACGACACCGTGGGCAAGGGCAGAACCGTTTCCCACAGGTACGAGGCGGCGGATGACTATACGGTTACTCTCGAGGTGATAGATGATTATGGAGCCGGTGGAGTCGCTTCAAAACTATTGAGAGTGCTGCTCATTCATCCCCCGGTTAATATTCGATCTGAATTTAAAATAAACCGGAATCTTTTTTCCATCGAGTATTTTTTCGATGTTACCTGGGAAAGCAACCCCTTGAATCTCCAGAACGGCATCGACGTGGTGAGCTACCGGGTGTACCGCCGGGTAAAAGGCGCGCAAGCCTATACGGAACCGGCAACGGTACGGGGCGATGTGTTTCATTATTGGGACAGGGGGCTGGAGCAGGAAGATGAAAACCGTTATGAGTATACGGTGGCTGCTCTCGATGCCCAGGGCAACGAAAGTTTGATAGAAGGCTTAACGCAGGTTGCCGCACCCCAAAAACTGCAGCTCCCCGGAAAAAAACACCAATAATTGGCGAAGCGGTTAAACAAAAGTTTTGCCCCGTGCGCACGGGGAGGCGATGAGCCGCTTCGCAGCAGGGGTAGCTTTTGATTCTAAATAATTAAAAG
>JAGLSW010000164.1 GCA_023135565.1 Candidatus Aminicenantota bacterium
ACGCCACCCCACGCGCGTGGGGCCGGAGGCAGGTAAAAAAAATGAACGCAGAACTTTTTTTTAATCCGAAATCCATTGCCTTAGTGGGCGCTTCGCCCAAGAAAAGCAAACCTGGGAACGCCATCCTCTCGGCTTTAACGCGGGACGGTTTTCCCGGCAGGATTTTTGCCGTTAATCCCAATGAAAAAGAGGTGCTGGGGTTCACCTGCTGTCCTGATCTCAGGGCTATCGGCGCAGTCCCCGATTTAGTGATTATCACGACGCCTTCCCGGGTAGTTATCGACATTTTGCAGCAGTGCGCCCTGCTCAGGGTGAGGGCTGTAGTTATCATCACCTCCGGTTTAAAGGAAGTAGACGAGCACGGCACCCACATGGAAGAAGCCATAGCCCGGATCGCCAAAAAAGGGGGCATCGAGGTTATCGGCCCTAATTGTATCGGTTTAATGTCTCCGCACACGAAACTGAACGCTGCTTTTACCGGGGAATTGCCGAAAACCGGCAAGATCGGGTATTTTTCCCAATCCGGTTCTGTTATGGCTGCCATTGTCGATATTGCGGCTTCTTTAGGCATGGGTTTCAGCCGGGTAGTCAATATCGGCAACAAAGCCCACCTGAGCGAATTGGACATGATAAAAACCCTGGCCGATGACCCGGAAACCAAAGTGATTGCCGGTTATTTAGAGACCTTCGATGATGGCGACAATTTTATACGGCAGGCCGAACGGATCAGCCGTGAAAAACCGATCTTGTTGATTAAGTCCGGGGTAACTGCTGCCGGTGCAAAAGCTGCCCTGTCTCATACCGGCAGGTTGACCGGCATGGACAAAGCCTTTGATTGTGTGTTTGAGCGGGCCGGGGTGGTGCGCTGCAACTCTATTAAACACCAATTGGATATCGCCCACGCCCTGGCCAATTTACCCCTGCCTCGGGGGTCCAATGTAGTTATTATTGCCAGCGCCGGGGGCGCGGGCATTATGGCTGCCGACGCCATCGAACGGGAAGGTTTGCAGTTGGCTGTGCTGGCGGACTCTACTATCGATACTTTATCGAAGGGGCTGAAGAATGCCCTGAATGTGAATAACCCGGTGGAACTGATAGGAGATATATTGGCAGAGGGGTATGAGCTAGCGCTCAGGCAGGTGCTGGATGATCCCGGGGTTCACGTTGTCCTGGTGATGTTAACCCCCCATGCATTGACTCGCTGTGACGATGTTGTGGAGGCTATTATCAGGGTAGCCGAAGAGAAACCGGGCAAACCCATCCTGGCCTGTCTGCCGGGTGCGGCGCGGGTGGAAAAAGAGATAAACAAATTGAGAAAAGCCCACATTCCCCAGGTTGATTTCCCTGAAAAGGCAGTGGCGACTATCAAAGCTATGGTTAATTATTCCATGTGGCTCAGTCGTCCGAAGCGGGTGGTCAAGCTTTTCCCGGTCAACCGGCGCAAAGTGGAAAAAATAATCAACCGGCATTTGAAAGCAGGCATATCGGAAGTGGTAGATATCGAGGTTAAAACCATCCTGGAAGCTTACGGGTTTGTTATTCCTCAAGGCATGATTGCCACCTCGCCGGAGCAAGCGGCTAATATTGCCGGTCAGATCGGTTACCCGGTTGTATTAAAGGTATGGTCTCCGGGGATTATTCACAAAACCGAGGTAGGTGGAGTCAAGCTTGGTCTGGCAAACGAAGAAGCGGTGAAGGATGCTTTTGATTTGATGATGTACCGCATCCCCAAAATAAGACCCGATACGAATATCCCCGGCATCCTGGTAGAAAAGATGTGCGACAAAGGTCAGGAAGTGATTCTCGGTATGCATCGCGATCCGCGGTTCGGGCCGTTGATTATGTTCGGCATGGGTGGAAAATTGGTAGAAATCCTGAAGGATGTGGCTTTTTACCCGGCGCCGCTGACCGCGGCGGAAGCCAGGGAGATGCTGGTCGGCACCAGGACGTACAGTATTTTGACCGGCCTCAAAGGTGAAAAAGGCGTGGATATCGACGCCATTGCCGAAGGGCTGCAGCGGGTGTCCCAGTTGGTTACCGAATTTCCCCAGATCCGGGAATTGGATATTAATCCTTTCGTAGTAGGACGCGAAGGCGCTGCGTCGATTGCCGTGGATGCGACGATCATTCTCGATTTATAAATCGCCTTCGCCGGGGGTGCGGCGCACCCAGCCAATAAGCCGCTTCGCGGCAAGAGCAGCGTGTGAGCGTTTTTGATTCTCAATTATCAAAAGTT
>JAGLSW010000165.1 GCA_023135565.1 Candidatus Aminicenantota bacterium
CGTGGTGGGGCCGCCGGAGGCAAGACCGTCAGAGTTCGACGAGAGCCTGCTGAAAACTGCCCATCGGGCCACAAGGAGTATTAAATTGAAAATATTAGTAACGGGAACAGCCGGGTTTATCGGTTTTTTCACAGTGAAGCGCCTGCTTGAAAGAGGCGACGAAGCTGTCGGTTTAGACAACATCAACGACTATTATGACGTAAATTTGAAATATGGCCGTTTGGCGGAATGCGGCATAGAGAAAGATAAAATAAAAAACAACCACCTTGTGCAGAGCACAAAATTTGCGAATTATAGATTTATGAAATCGCACCTGGAAGACAGGGAGAATCTTTTCAAATTATTCGAGCGGGAGCGATTCGACAAAGTCTGTCATTTGGCCGCCCAGGCCGGTGTCAGGTATTCTTTAGAGAATCCTTTCGCATACATAAACAGCAACATCCTGGGGTTTATGAACATCCTGGAAGCCTGCCGCCATTTCGGGGTCAAGAGCCTTGTTTACGCCAGCAGTTCTTCTGTTTACGGGCTTAATGAAGAGATGCCTTTTTCCACCCGGCACAATGTGGATCATCCCATCAGTCTTTATGCAGCCACTAAAAAGAGCACCGAGCTAATGGCCCACACCTATAGTTATCTTTACCGGCTGCCCACCACCGGGCTGCGATTTTTTACCGTATATGGTCCCTGGGGCAGGCCCGACATGGCTATTTTTAAGTTTGTCAAGAGCATCCTGCAAGGCAGTCCTATCGACGTTTACAACCATGGCAACATGAAACGGGATTTCACGTACATAGACGACATCGCCGCCGGTATCATCAAAACCATCGACCACCCGGCGCAGGAAAACGGGAACTGGCAGGGGCAGAACCCCGATCCTTCCACCAGCCCGGCGCCTTATAAAGTTTACAACATCGGCAATAGCAGCCCGGTGCTGCTGCTGGATTTTATCGAGACCATCGAAAAATTTACGGGCCGGGAAGCGCAGAAGAACATGCTGCCCATGCAGCCGGGTGATGTGCCTGCTACCTGGGCGGATTGTTCCGCTTTAGAGGAGGATTTCGGTTACAGGCCCAACACACCTATAGAGAAGGGAGTCGAAGCGTTTGTGTCCTGGTACAAGGAATTTTACCCCGTGCGCACGGGGGAGCGATAAGCCGCTTCGCGGCAAGCAGCATCGATTCTTGCCTGCCATGAAATTACTATAGCCACAGAGGGCACAGAG